>JBJMPB010000476.1:0-3107 GCA_045803455.1 Gemmatimonadales bacterium
TACGGCAAGGACGGCAAAGGTCCTCGGAAGCCGGAGACCGAATCGGCACCTGCCAGCGAGACGAAATCCTCCGACGCCAAGCCGGACAAGGCGGAGACAAAAGCCTCCTCCAAGCCAGAGGCATCTCCCGGCAAGTCCAGCTCCCGCCCGACTAAAGGGAAGGCCGCTTCCGAGTGAGCGACACCTTACGGGCCGAGCTGTCGCGGGTGGCCGCGCGGTTCGGCGCCGATGGTCTGGAGTTTGTGCTGGAGCGCCCCCGCGACGCTGGGCATGGAGACCTGGCCACCAACATCGCCATGCTGCTGGCCCGTCGCGAGCGGGCCAACCCCCGGAAGACAGCGGAGCGCGTCCTCCAGGAGTTGAAGCTGCCTCCCACTCTCATCGCCAAGACTGAGATTGCCGGCCCCGGGTTCATCAACTTCTGGCTGGCCGAAGATCAGCTGGCAAATGCTCACCAGCAGATCCTCAAGGCCGGAGCAAACTACGGTCGCACACTCTGGGGAGCGGGACTCAAGGTCAACGTCGAGTTTGTATCCGCTAACCCAACTGGGCCGCTCCACGTCGGCCACGGACGCGGAGCGGCATTGGGCGATGCTATCGCCTCGCTGCTCGAGTGGACCGGGCACGCCGTTACCCGCGAGTTTTACGTCAACGATGCCGGGGTCCAGATCGACAAGGCGGCCCAGAGCCTGTGGGCTCGGATCCGCCAAGAAGCCGGATATCAGGCCGAGGTTCCCGAGGGTGGGTACCATGGCGAGTACGTCAAGGAGAATGCCCGTGGTGTCCTGGAGCGGGAGGGCCGGGCGTTTGCCGATCTCCCGGAGGAGGAAGCACTTCGACGTTGCCGCTCGCTGATCGTCCGAATGCAGCGGGAAGAACAGGACCGCGATTTGGAGCAGTTCGGTGTCAAGTTCGACGTGGTCAGCTCGGAGCAGAGCGCCTACGATACCGGAGGGGTCGAGCGCGCCATCCGGCTGCTCGAGAGCAGGGGACTCACGTACGAGTCCGAGGGCGCGCTCTGGCTGCGCACCACGGACTTTGGCGACGACAAGGACCGCGTTCTCCGCAAGAGCGATGGTACGCTCACCTATCTCACGCCCGATATCGCCTACCACGTCGATAAGCACGATCGAGGCTTCGATCGCGCCATCGATGTCTGGGGCGCCGACCACCACGGGTACATCCCCCGGATGCGGGCTGCGCTCGCCGCGTTGGGTTACCCCCCGGAATTCTTCGATGTCGAGCTGGTACAGCTGGTGCGAGTGGTACGGGGCGGAGAAGAGGTCAAGATGTCCAAGCGCTCGGGCGAGTTCGTCACGCTGCGCGATCTGTATGAAGAGGTTGGCGTCGACGCCGCGCGCTATTTCTTTCTTGCCCGAAAGGGCGCCAGCCCGCTCGACTTCGATATCGACTTGGCCAAGAAGCAGACCGACGAGAATCCCATTTTCTACGTGCAGATGGCTCACGCCCGGCTCAGCGGGATCTTCCGGACAGCACAGCGCGATCCGGACACCGTCGAGGGCAATCTGGATATGCGCGGATTGCCTGATCCAGAAGACGTAGAGCTGCTCAAGAAGCTGGTTCAGTTTCCCGAGGCGGTGGAGAAGGCGGCGCGCGAGCGCGAACCCCACCGAATCACGGTCTACCTGCACGAGCTGGCCACTGTGGTGCACGGTTGGTATCACCGCACCCGCACCCTCGGCGAGCCGGCCGAGGTCGAGAAAGCGCGGCTTCTTCTCACCCGTGCCTCCCGCATCGTGCTGGCCAACGGTCTTGCCCTGCTAGGCATCTCAGCCCCCGATAGGATGTGACACCATGACCCTGCTGGTCGTAGGCAGCATCGCCCTGGACTCGATCTTCACACCGTTCGGCGAAACCGCGGATGCATTGGGCGGATCCGCGGTCTACTTCAGCGTTGCAGGATCCATCCTCCACCCGGTGCAGGTCGTCGGAGTGATCGGAAAGGACTACCCTCGCCAAGAGCTGGAGAGCCTGGCCGCCCGCGGGATCGATTGGGGAGGCGTGGAGCAGGCGGAGGGCGAGAGCTTCCGTTGGAAAGGCAAGTATTCCTACGACCTGCAGAGCCGCGAAACCCTCGAGACCCGCTTGGGGGTATTCGCTGACTTTCAGCCTCGGCTCCCGCCCGCCTTTCGGTCGGCGAAGTTCGTCTTCCTGGGAAACATCGATCCCGATCTCCAGCTCGGTGTATTGGAGCAGGTGTCGCGCCCCGAGCTGGTGGTCTGCGACACCATGAACTATTGGATCCAGGGAAAGAAGGCCTCCCTGCTTCAGCTTCTTTCCCGGGTCGATGTCCTCATGGTGAACGACAGCGAGGCGCGTGAGTTGAGTGGCGACTGGAACATCCATCGAGCTGGGCGCTGGATCCTCCGGCATGGGCCCAAGCGAGTGGTCATCAAGCAGGGCGAGCACGGCGCGCTCCTGATCGAGCCCCGTCGGACCTTCTATGTCCCGGCATATCCACTGGAAAATGTGTTCGATCCCACCGGGGCAGGGGATGCCTTCGCCGGCGGCTTCATGGCCTACCTCGCACGCACCAAATCAGTGGCCGAGGACAACGTCCGCCGGGCCATGGTCTACGGCGCCGCCATGGGGTCGTATGCCGTGGAGCAGTTCGGGATTCGAGGCTTCGAGCGAATTACTCTGGCGGATGTGGAGCAGCGGGTGCGAGCCTTCCAGGATCTCACCCACGTGAGTCTGGCTGAGGCGCTGACGTGAAGGCTGGCAAGACCAGCGAGTACGCCCGTGCCGGGGTTGACCTGACAGCGGCCGATGCCGCCAAGGCACGAATCAGCGAGCTGGTAAGCAGCACCCGGACCCGCCACTCACTTGGAATGGTGGGTGCCTTCGGCGGGATGATCCGAGTGCCTCCCGGCATGAAGCAGCCTGCTCTGGTGCTGAGCACCGATGGTGTCGGCACCAAGGTGATCGTGGCGATGCAGGCGGAACGCTTCGATACGGTCGGTGAAGACCTCGTCAACCATAGCGTCAACGACATCCTGGTCCACGGCGGCCAACCGCTGGCTTTCATGGACTATGTCGCCGGTGCCGCGCTGGGGGTGGAGCAGATCGCCCGCATTGTTGAAGGC
>JBJMPB010000490.1:0-2963 GCA_045803455.1 Gemmatimonadales bacterium
CTGCCGCCCCCGCCGCGCCGATCATCACGGCAAAGCCAAGTCCGAGGAGCAGGAGCGCCAGGGCGAACTTGGCCGGGCTGGAGGGGTTTCGGCGGCCCAACCTGAGCCACAGAGCCGCAAATACGGGAGCAAAGAGGATGATGAACAGGGGTGGCAGTGATTGATACCAGCTGGGAGGAAAGCTGTGCCCCAGGACCGCGTTATTGGTACTTCGCGCCGCAAACAGATTGAGGGTCGAGCCGGCTTGTTCGTACGCCATCCAGAAAACCGCCGCAGCCGCAAATAGCACCGCGATGACCACCAGACTCTTCCGTTCCTCTCTGGTCCATCCTCGGCTGAGGAAGAGCCAGGAGAAGAACGAAACGGTGACGGCAATCAGTACCCAGCTGAAGTTCCGCGATATTGCCTCCGGATTGAGCCGTAGCAGCCCAGTGGCCACCAGCACCGCCACGGTCAGCCCAACAGCCAGGGTCACCATGCCGACCACCCGAACCTGGCGATCGACCCGTGCCGCAGCGGCAGGATCGCTGGGCCGGGCCGGGTGCAGGCCGTCGGGAGACAGGTGCTTCCCTCCCACGACGTACTGTACCAAGCCCAGGAACATCCCGACTGCGGCAGCTCCGAATCCCCAATGCCAGGAAGAATTCGGCTGAAATCCAGCGGAGGCCAGAATGCGCCTGAAGCCTTCTCCTTGGGCCAGCCAGCCGGTAATGAAAGGGGCGATGAAGGCGCCGCTGTTGATCCCCATGTAATAAATGGAATAGCCGGCATCGCGCCGGTCATCTTCAGGAGGGTACAGCTTACCAACCAGCACGCTCACGTTGGATTTCAGCATACCGGTGCCCACCGCGATCAGCACCAGGCCCAGATAGAACGTGCTCAGGGTTGGAAGGGCCAAGCAGATGTGCCCCGCCATGATGATGACGCCGCCCACGAACACGGCGCGCCTGAGGCCGAGTACTCGATCCGCAATCCACCCGCCGGGAACCGATAGCAGATACACCGAGCTGACATACAGTGCGTAGATCGGGCCGGCCGTCGCGGTATTGAAGCCCAGTCCGCCGGCCGTCGCCGGAGCGGTCATGAACAGAATGAGCAATGCTCTCATTCCGTAGTAGCTGAACCGCTCCCACATCTCGGTAAAGAACAGGGTGGATAGTCCTCGGGGATGCCCGAAGAATCGAGTGTCCAATTCCCTCAGTCCTGGCTGAGGAGGGCGAACGGCGGCTGTGGCCATTGGGGTCCGTTCAGCGATTGCGCTTCTTGAGGATATCCTGCAGGACTACACGGTCGATTTTCCCATCCATGCGAACCCGCACGTCGTAGTTTTCCCAGTACATGAAGTTCTTCAGCGCCTCGAGGAAAGTCGGCGTTGCGCTTCCCTGTTTGACCTTGAGCCACTTCTCCGGTTGCTTCACCGGCTCGTTCAACAGAATGGGCTCCAACTGGCTGATGATTGCCGGAGTAATGGGAACCAGATCCTTCGGATCGCTGGGAAAGAAGTGCAGTTTGTGCAATGCGAGCAGCCGCTCGAGCTCGGCGATCGGGTCCGGAGCATCGTAGACCCGGATGTCAATGAACCGGTCGTTCGCGCCGAGATAGCCCCCATTTTTTCTCACTACCAACAGGGCAGCGGACTGCATGCCCCGCTTGTCCCCGCCACCGGCCTGACCCGCCTTGAGCGCCGCCATGAGCCGGTCTGCCAAATTGCCGGTGGTGTGCTCGAAGGTCTCAGCCAGATTCTTCACGGTCTGATCCGACACCATGATGTTGGCCTGAGCGGCGTACCCTCGACCGACGATCACCTCACCCTTGCCTCCCAGTACGTTTCCTCGTCCGGAGGGCGCTCCAACTCTGCCCCCGGCCCAATCGAAAGTGGTCTTCCCGGTAAAGCTGGCCGCATTACCACGCGCATCCACCAAACCCACTTGGCGGTCCTGCAGCATGGTATCGGTCCGCATCACAATCCGGAGGGCTTCCTCTGCAGTGGCTCCCTGGGCGATAAGATCGAGGCCGCGTTCGCCATATGCCGTGTTACCCAGGCTCTGGGTGGCGACCGCGCCGACGCCGGACCGGCCCCAGGGCACGATTCCACCGACGTTGGGAAACTTCGACTGCACCGCCACGCCTAGATCGCCGGTGACGGAGTCATAGGCAACGATGCTGTAGGTGTGCGCCAGCTTCTTACCGTGAGAAGGAATGGAGAGTGGTTGCTGGGCGCTAAGACATGTGAGGTAAGAGGTAAGAACGATCAGAACAGGAATCGATGTTTTCACGAGTCCTTCCCCAGCTTCCGCTTGAGAAACGCGAGCTGCTCTTCTACCGCCTGCTTCAGCTTTCGGTCGGTCTCCTCCCTATTGCCTGTCCCGTCCAACTCGAGTTCTGGCCGGTCGGCGCCGGCAGCCTCGAGGTCGCGCCAGGCAGCATCGATCGAGTCGGAGACCGCCGCCCCCGGCCGGGCCGACCGATATTCGTTGAGCATGTCGGTGGCTTCTCGCTCCGCGAGCGCCAGCTCATCGCGTTGAACCGCGAGCTTCCGCTCCAGAACCCCTACCCTGTCCCGGTGGCGCTGAGCAAAGCGCTCGGCCACGGAGACGGTTTCCTGATCCGGCAGTTGAGCGGCCAGCTGCCCCCGGCGCTCGGCATCGGCTAACTGGCGTCGCTCGGCGTCGAGCTCCCGTTCGGTGGCTGCCAAGGCACTGCGCATCGTCTGGATCCCCACTTTGGCTTCGAGAACCGCCTCGCGGAGGGCGGCGGCACGAGCCCGGGGCTCGGGGCGGGAGTGATCCTGCAGCAGACGCTCCAACCGGGCCTTCAGCCCCTCAAACACAACCGGTTCTGGCCATGGTGATGCATCCTTAAGAGGGAACAAATGTTACGGACGCCGGGAGAGGAGGTCAAGCGAGGCAGCACTAGGCCCCGAGCCAGATCTCGACTATTATCGAAAACTCCCTATCGAACAA
>JBJMPB010000511.1:0-5282 GCA_045803455.1 Gemmatimonadales bacterium
CCACCCGGACATCCTGGAGTTCATCACCTGCAAGGACGACACAACCAAGATCACCAACTTCAACATCTCGGTTGCCGTCACCGATGCGTTCATGGCTGCGGTCGAAGCCGACGGGCTCTACGATTTGATTCATCCCAAGACCGGCCAAGTCACCGGCCAGCTCAAGGCCCGCGAAGTGTGGCAGCTGATCATCCACGGTGCCTGGAAGACGGGCGAGCCCGGCGTGTTCTTTATCGATCGCGCCAACGACTACAACCCGGTTCCCCATCTGGGTGCCTACGAGGCTACCAATCCCTGCGGCGAGCAACCGCTGTTGCCCTACGATGTCTGCAATCTGGGGTCGATCAATCTGGGCGCGTTTGTTAAGGAGGGCGGGAAGGACGGGACGGGCGGGATCGACGGGAAATAGAATGATTGGGACGAGCTCCGGCGAGTGGTGCACCTCTCCACCCACTTCTTGGAGAACGTGATCGACGCCAACCAATATCCGCTGCCCGAAATCACCGACCTGGCCCAGAGGATCCGCCGGATCGGGCTGGGGGTCATGGGCCTGGCCGACGTCTTCGTGAAGCTGGGCGTGCCCTACGATTCAGACGAAGGGGTAGCCCTCGGCCGGAAGATCCAGCAGTTCGTGGACGAGGAGGGTAAGCGCGAATCCGAGCGGCTCGCGGCCCAGCGCGGAACCTTTCCCGAATGGGAGCGAAGCATCTGGGGTCCGGATGAGACCTGCGCTCGCAACGCCCAGGGCGAACGGGTTCGACCCATGCGGCGGCTCCGGAACTGCAACGTGACTACTGTGGCCCCCACCGGGACGATCTCCATCATCGCCGGGTGCAGCTCCGGCATCGAGCCCCTCTTTGCCGTCGCGTTTATGCGCAATCAGGCCGGGGTCTTGATGCCCGACGTGAATGAGGATTTCATCGCCATCGCCAAGGCAGAGGGCTGGTACTCGGACGAGCTCATGCGGAAGATCGCAGAGACCGGCCACATCGATTTCCCCGCGGTTCCGGCCAAGTGGCAGCGCGTCTTCGTCACCGCCAACGCCATCAAGCCCGAGTGGCATATCCGGATGCAGGCTGCATTCCAGGAGTTCAACGACAGCGCCATCTCCAAGACCTGCAACTTCGCCCACGACGCGTCCGAGGAATACGTCGAGGAGATCTATCGGCTGGCGTACCGGCTCAACTGCAAGGGCGTAACCGTCTACCGCGATGGCAGTCGGGACATGCAGGTTCTATCGGCCGGGTCGACCGCCAAGAAGGTGACCGAGCAAGTCGGGAAGGACGGGAAGGCGGGAAAAGTCACTCAGGAAGTCACCGGAACCGCCGATCTCCACGGTGAGATCGCGGAGTTGCGGACTGAGAACGAGCGGCTTCAGCGGATCGTGCTCGAGTTGGAGTCGGAAAACCTCCAGCGGCGGCAGAAGCGCTCCCGGCCCGAGGTCCTGCGGGGCACCACCCGCCGGGTTGAGACGCCACTCGGAACGCTCTACGTCACCATCACGGAAGACGACAGGGGCCAGCCTTTCGAGGTCTTCATGACACTGGGGAAGGCGGGCGGTGCCCTGATGGCCGACGTGGAGTCGCTCGGGCGTCTGATCAGTCTGGCATTGCGCTCGGGAATCCCCATCAAAGAGATCTATCGCCAGCTCCGCGGCATCAGCTCGGATCGGGTGATCGGTTTGGGGCCGAACAAGATTCTGTCGGTGCCCGACGCCGTCGGGATCGCCATTGAGCGGTGGATGCAGGAGAAGCAGGGTATCCAGCAGGAGCTCCTGCCCGGAAGCAAGACCGGCCCCCAGGCCGAGCTCGCTCCGGTGGTGAGCCAGCCGGTCGGCCAGTCAGGCGCGCGGGGAGAACAGATGATATTCGGCGGGATGCAGGAAATGCTGTCGGGCGCCTGCCCCGATTGCGGATCCCAGCTGGAGTTTGCCGAGGGTTGCATGAAGTGCCACGTGTGCGGCTTCAGCGAATGTGGGTGATCGTGGTCATCTACAAGTAGCCAAGCCGTGACACGACAGCGCCCGTCGGCCGCAAGGCCGGCGGGCGTTGGGTTTATCAGAGAGGAGTGGACATGGAGTACGCTCGTGAATTCATTGCTTCCGCTGAGGTTCCACGCGTCGTCAACCCGCTGCTGCAGCATTTGCCGGATACCTACGTCTCAGAGACCAACAAGCTCGGGTCAGTCTGGAGCGAGTTGAAGGACCACCAGCTTGAGTTTTGCCCGCATGCCCGAAGCAGCTCGATCCGGCAGATCCTCACCCACCAGATCCTTTCCGAACGAAGGTTCTTCGCGGAGTTCATCGGTTTGGAAGAGCCTCCTGTCGAGTCGCTGCTCCCCGCAGGAGATCGACCTCCGGTCCAGGCCTACGTGGATCGAGTCGTCGCGCTGGCCCGCGCCCGTCTGCCTGCTTTCGCCCGGGCAGATGAAACATTCTGGCTGAGCGAGGTCCCATTCTTCGACGTGACCCGGCAGCGAATCTGGGTATTCTGGCGACGGGTGCTGCACACGGCCCACCATCGAGCCCAGATCGGCATCTGCCTTCGGCTGCTGGAAGACCGGGTACCCCCAACCTACGGACCTACTGCCGACGTCAGCTGGACTGGAGCGGATCCGACCAACACTCTGGACGCCGCGCGCCGGGCAGGGACATAATGCAGGCATGGGAGTACTCATCCACGGCTTCGAAGAGAGGGATCCATGGCGGCAGACCAGCAGGGTGGCGCACTCAAGCCGGTGTCGCCCGCCCGCGTAGCGGAAGAGCTCACGAAACTCAGCAGCCAGCGCAAGGAGGGCAAACTGGCCCCCGATGAATACGAGCACCGGTTCTCTCGCATGATCACGGAGTTGCGCGAGCGGCGGATCGATGGATCGCGGGCTGACATCCTGGGGACCCTGAAGCCTCTCAAGGAGCAGGGGATCATCTCTGATACCGATTGGCTGCGGCTCACCAAGCAGTTGGGATTGGCGTGAACCTGGCGCCACTAGAGATGTCCGTTCCCGCCGGGGACGGATTGGTGTTGAAGGGCACCCTGACATATCCGGATGAGTACGCAGGCGCTGCCTTCCCCCTCGCCGTCTTAGCCCACCAGTATCCCGCCACCCGGGATAGCTACGCGCCTCTGGTCGCCGATCTGCTCGACAGCGGTGTGGCCACGCTGGCGTTCGATCTTCGCGGGCATGGGGCCTCCATCATTTCGCCCAAGGGCCCGCTGGTGATCGACACGCCGGAAGGCCTTACCCTCGAGGCATTCGGCCAGGCGTTCATGAGCAGTGCCGGCAAGGTCGGCTTCTCCCGCCTCGACAACGACATTCTGAGGGTGGTGTCCTGGGGGGCCAACCAGAACTTCATCGATGCCGGTCGCCTCGGATTGGTTGGGGCCAGCATTGGGGGCAGCGCTGTCCTGCTGGCGCTGAGCATCATTCCCGGCCTCCGTGCTGTGGCGACCATGGGTGCCGCCGGCGCGCCCGCCATCAGCGACGACGCCGCGGATCGCATCAGGGCCAACCTGGAGAGGACCAGGGTGCCCTGTTTCCTGGCCTCCTCTCGCGAGGATCCATTCGATGGCGGGGGCAACGTCACGCGCTGGAGTGAGGGGCTTTCCTGCGTAACGGGACGGCTCATTCCCGGTTCGGCCCATGCCATGGCCATCTACTTCGACGTGCGGGACGAGCTCCTTCGATTCCTGCTGCCAGTCCTCGGCATCCAGTGATTCCCCGCCGCAAGCTCGGTCGCAACGCCCCTCAGGTCTCGGCGGTCGGGTACGGGGGGATGCACCTGTCCATCCAGGAGCGGCCCCCCGAAGAGCAGGCAGTCCGGGTGATTCATGCTGCACTCGACGCCGGAGTAACTCTGATCGACACCGCCGACGTCTATTGCCTGGACGATCGTGAGATCGGGCACAATGAACGGCTGATCGCTCTGGCTCTGCGGAGCTATCGGGGAGACCGGGACCAGGTGGTCGTGGCCACCAAGGGCGGAATGGCGCGACCGGGAGGACGCTGGGTGATGGCCGGTCGTCCGGAGCAGCTCAAGGCAGCCTGCGAGCGTTCACTCAAGGCGCTGAGGGTGAACCAGATCGACCTGTACCAGCTGCACACGCCGGACCCCTCCGTTCCCCTGGCGGACAGCGTTGGAGCACTTGCCGATCTTCAGCGGGAAGGAAAGGTCCGGTGGGTTGGATTGTCGAACGTGTCAGTCTCCGAGATCCAGGAGGCCGAGAAGGTGGTCGAGGTGACTTCGGTGCAGAACCGGTTGAATCCGTTTTTCCGCGAGGCGCTCGAGGAAGGCGTGGTGCAGTACTGCACCGAGCACGGAATCGGTTTCCTGGCGTACAGCCCGATCGGCGGCGGACGACTCAACCGCAAACTGCCCGCGCATCCGGTGCTCCGGCCCATGGCGAGCAGGCTCGGCGTCACCCCTCACGCGCTGGTTCTCGCCTGGGTGTTGGCGAGGTCGCCGGCCGTCATCGTGATTCCTAGCGCGCGAACGGTGGAGCATGCGGTCGACAGCACCACCGCGGCCGGGATCACGCTTTCCTCGGGCGACCTGTCGGCCATCACCGCTGCAGAGTTCTCCCGGGCCTGATCAGGCCCACCGTACCAGCGTTGCCCCAGCGGTAAACCCGGCGCCCACCGCGGCGAATACCATCAGGTCGCCCCTCTTGAGCATGCCCTTTCTGATCGCAGCATCGAGCGCCAGGGGAAGCGTGGCACCCGTAGTGTTGCCATAACAGGCCAGGACCGAGGCGACTCTCTCGGATGACAGACCCAAGCGCTCGCCTACGGCATCCAGAATTCTCTGATTGGCCTGGTGAGGAACCAGCAGTGCGACATCACCTGGAGTGAGACCGTTGCGCTGCAGGACCATCTGCACGCTTGCGACCATCTGGGACACGGCGAACTTGAACACCACCTTGCCGTTCTGTTTGAGGAAGTGCTGACGCCGGGTAACCGTCTCCAAGCTGGGCGGGTGCAGCGATCCGCCTGCCGGCATGAGCAGGTCGTTTCGCCCGCTTCCATCCACCCGGTGGTGGAAATCCATGATCCCAAACGTCGGTTCGGCCGGTTCCAGCAGCACCGCACCTGCTCCGTCGCCGAACAGGACTGCGGTGGTGCGGTCCAGGGGATCGATGATCGAGCTCATGAGGTCCGCGCCCACTACGACGACCCGCTCATGCGCACCGCTGGCAACCATCTGCGCACCGGTCGTGAGGGCATAGAGGAAACCGGAGCATGCGGCTGAAAGATCGAAGCCCCAGGTCCCGGTAAGCCCGAGCCGA
>JBJMPB010000526.1:0-2545 GCA_045803455.1 Gemmatimonadales bacterium
GCTCCAGCCCGTCACCGTGTTCCTGCTGCTCTCGGCCTTCATCTGCTACGCCACCTGGGCTGCCTTTCAGGGCGAGCATTACAGCTACGGGCCCTATCTTTCGCCGTTCTACTCACCCGAACTCTTCGGTGGCTCGCCCCACGCCTGGTTCGGTCCCCCGCCCACCTGGTGGCCCACCTGGCTGGTGTTTTCGCCGGCGCTGCTGATTCTTCCGTTTCCGGGGCTTTTCCGGGTGACGTGCTACTACTATCGGGGGGCGTACTACAAGGCTTTCTGGGCCGACCCACCGGCCTGCGCCGTAGGAGAACCTCGAGAGACGTACTGCGGGGAAGCGGCCTTTCCCCTCATCGTGCAGAACATCCACCGCTATTTCCTTTATATAGCCTTGCTCTTTCTGCTGGTACTCCTCTCCGACGTCTACAAGGCACTCTGGTTTACTGATCCGGCAACGGGACGAACGTCCTTCGGCATTGGGGTAGGAACCCTGGTACTGCTCATCAACGTGGTCCTCCTCGGCGGCTATACCTTCGGCTGTCATTCCCTGCGTCACGTTCTCGGCGGCTACCTGGATCAGCTCTCCCGACGACCTCTTCGTCAACGGCTGTACCAGTGCTCGAGCTGCTTCAATCGGGCCCATATGCGGTGGGCCTGGACCAGCCTCTTCTCGGTGGCATTCGCCGATCTGTATGTCAGGTTGTGCTCGATGGGGATCTGGACGGATTGGAGGATTTTGTGAGGTACTCGCCACTCGGGACTCTCGACTGATGTCCGAATACCAAACCTTCGAGCATGACGTCCTCGTGATCGGTGCCGGCGGAGCCGGACTGCGCGCAGCGATCGCGGCGTCGGCGGCGGGCGCCAAGGTCGGACTTGTGTGCAAGTCACTCCTGGGGAAGGCGCACACCGTCATGGCGGAGGGTGGCGTCGCTGCCGCACTGGGCAATGTCGACGACCGGGATAACTGGAAGGTCCACTTTGCCGACACCATGCGGGGCGGCCAGTACGTGAACAACTGGCGTATGGCCGAGCTCCACGCGAAAGAGGCGCCGGACCGGGTCAAAGAGCTGGAGGCGTGGGGCGCGCTGTTCGATCGCACGGCAGACGGCCGCATTCTCCAGCGTAACTTCGGAGGACATAAGTATCCCCGACTGGCCCACGTGGGAGATCGGACCGGTTTGGAGATGATTCGCACGCTGCAGGACCACAGTATCCATCAGGGTATCGACGTGCACATGGAATGCACGGTGCTCCAGCTGTTCACCGATGGCGCCCGAGTGACCGCTGCTGTGGGATACGACCGGGAGAGGGGACGTTTCCGGCTCTACCGCGCCAAGGCGGTGGTCCTTGCCACCGGCGGTATTGGAAGGGCCTACTCGATTACCAGCAACAGCTGGGAGTACACTGGGGACGGCCATGCGCTCGCGTATCATGCCGGTGCCGCGCTCCAGGATATGGAATTCGTTCAGTTTCATCCCACTGGGATGATCTGGCCGCCCAGCGTGCGGGGCATCCTGGTCACCGAAGGTGTCCGAGGTGAGGGTGGAGTGTTGCTGAACCGCGAGGGGAAACGCTTCATGTTCGCTGATATTCCGGAGAATTACCGGAGCCAGACCGCGGACAACGAAGAAGAAGGGTGGCGCTACACCCAGGGCGACAAAACCGCCCGGCGGCCGCCTGAGCTGCTCACCAGGGATCACGTGGCCCGATGTATTCTGCGGGAGGTTCGGGAGGGTCGAGGCAGTCCTCATGGTGGAGTCTTTCTCGACATCTCCTGGATCAAGCGCAAGCTACCCGACGCCCGGAAGCACATCATCCGGAAGCTCCCCAGTATGTACCACCAGTTTAAACAGCTGGCCGACATCGATATCACCACAACGGCGATGGAAGTCGGTCCGACCACCCACTACGTCATGGGGGGAATCCGGGTGGACGGCGACAGCCAGAGCACCACGATGCCAGGGCTCTTCGCCGCCGGAGAGTGCGCAGCCGGCCTTCACGGTGCCAACCGGCTGGGCGGCAACTCCTTATCGGATCTTCTCGTGTTCGGCAAACGGGCCGGCGACCATGCGGCACAATTCGCCCGAGAAAACCGGCTGGGCGACGTGGATCTGGCCGATGTGGATGAGGCCATTCGCTCCGCCCTGGCTCCTTTCGAGCGGTATGGTGGCTCCGACGGGGCGGGACCGTATCAGGTGCAGCAGGACCTGCAGACCACGATGCAGACGCTGGTCGGGATCGTACGGACCGAGCCGGAGATGAAGCGTGCCCTGCAGGGTATCGACCAGCTGAAGCAGCGGGCTTCCCGGGTGGGCGCCACCGGAAATCGGGAGTACAATCCGGGCTGGCACACCGGGCTGGATTTGGGCAACCTTCTCACCGTGTCAGAGGCGATCACTCGGGCCGCTATTGATCGGAAGGAGAGCCGGGGTGGCCACTTTCGGGACGATCATCCAGAGAAGGACCCGGCGGGAGCCACATACAACATCGTGATCCGCAAGGGAGAGGATGCGCAGATGCGGCTCTCTCGGGAGCCGGTGTCCGAGAT
>JBJMPB010000539.1:0-4666 GCA_045803455.1 Gemmatimonadales bacterium
TCCTGGAGGGTGAATCCGACGGCCATGCCGGCGCCGACCTGGGTTTGCGGAGGCCGATTGAACGCTTCGATGCTCTTGACCCGGCTCTTCTTTCCTGAGGGATAGAAGATGACCGAGTCGCCTACGTTGAGCGTACCGGAATCGATGGTGCCTGCCACGATCCGCCGGTCATCGCCCTGTTTGGTGAACTTGTACACGTCCTGTACCGGCATCCGGAACGCCCGCTCGACCGGGGCCGGTGCGCTGCGGAATGCATCCAGTGCTTCCAACACCGTGGGTCCCTGATGCCATCGCAGGTGCTCCGACCGCTCGGCGATGTTATCGCCCCCGCGGGCTGAGACCGGAATGAAGCAGGCGGGCTCGATCCCGACCTGGTTAAGGAACGCCCCATAGTCCTTGACGATCCCCTGGAACACACCGCGGTCCCAATCCACCAGATCCATCTTGTTCACTACCACGGCGAGCTGACGGATACCCAGCAGAGACATCATGTAGCCATGGCGGCGGGAATTCTCCTGCACTCCTTCGGCCGCATCGATCACCAGCAGTGCGGCCTCCGCCCGGGCGGCACCCGTGATCATGTTTTTGAGGAACTCTATATGCCCGGGGGCATCGAGAATCAGATACTCCCGCTGCCGGCTCTTGAAGAACACCCGGGCGGCGTCGATCGTGATTCCCTGTGCCTGTTCGTCCTTCAGTGCATCGAGCAGGAAGGCGTACTCGAAGGGTTTCGAGTTCAGCTCACACTGGGCACGAACCTGCTCCAGCTTGCCTTCCGGCAGCGAGTGGGTATCCGCCAGAAGGCGACCGATGACGGTGCTCTTGCCGTGATCGACGTGGCCGACGATCACGATGTTCATCCGCTGGTGCCCGTCGGGCCTAGTTACCGCCGTACTCGACGGCTCGAGTTGATACAGAGTGCCCGTCAGACGTGCCTCCCGGGGTTATTCAGTTCAGTCGCGCGGGCTGTTGCCGCACGGCAAGTAAGCCAGATCACAAAGTCCAACCCCTTCTTGTGCGAAAGCGGCGGGCAGGCCGCCGCTTTCACAGACTGCAGCGAGAGCGACGGGTTTACTGCTCCTCTACCGCGTAATCATAGGGGTAGTAGTAATCCCCGTACTGCGAGACCTCGCCACCCGGATCGTTGAGCACCGTACCGACCACCCGCGCGCCCACGTTCACCAGCTGCTGATGCGCCCGTTTGGCCGCGATCCGGTCGGTCTGGCCGGCCCGCACCACGAGCAGAACGCCGTCGGCCAGAGCGGCCAGTATTCCTGCATCCGCAGTGGCAAGCACCGGCGGCGTATCCAGAATGACCAGATCGAAGCTCTTCGCCAGTTCCTGGAGCAGCACCCGCATCCGAACGCCACTCAACAGCCCGGAGGGATTGGTGGGCAAGGCGCCGCAGGTGAGCAGCGAGAGCCCTCTCACCGTGGTAGGCCGGATGATATCGGTGATCGGCCGGCCGGAATCCGTTTGCCCGTCGCGCGGATTGAAGGTGAGCGACGTGCCGGCGTCATTCCCATTGTATGAGGGAGTGAGGAGCTCCATCAGGCCGGGCGAGCGGGGCACCTGGAAGAGCCCGTGCAGACGAGGCCGCCGGACGTCGCAGTCGATCAGGAGCACTCTCAGACCATCGTAGGCAAAGGTCACCGACAGGTTGGCCGAGGTGAGGGTTTTCCCCTCGCCTGGGGCCGCGCTGGTGACGACCAGCGTCTTCATGTTGTCGCCCTGCTCGCACCATACCAGGCTGGTGCGCAGCATACGGAACGCCTCGACTCCAATCGAGAAGGGCTGCGTCACCGTACCCAGAGCATTGGCGTTAGCTCTCTTGGTGTCCAGCTCGGCTCGCTTGCCGGGACGTAGGAGGCCGCGCTTGGGCGGAGTGGGGCTGCCGCCGGTGAGCCGGGGAATGACCGCCAGACCGGGAACCCTCAGCGCAAGCTCGAGATCTTCCGGCTTCCTGATGGAGGTGTTTAGATGTTCCAGCAGGAACGCTCCACCGGCACCGAGCAGGAAGCCGAGCAGCAAGCCGAGCGCGAGTTTGAGTGAAGCGGTTGCCAATATGGGCGCGTACGGGGTGCCGGCCAGGTCAACGATGTCGACGTCTCCCGCCTCTACTTCTTCCGCCATCCGGGCCTTCTGGTAGTCCCGTCTGACATCATCACTGGTGGAGGTGAGCGTCTGGACCCGTCCGGTTAACCGCGCTTCCTCCTCGGCCATTGCGGGCAGAACTCCCATGTTCCTGCCGGTCTGGGCGTGCAGATTCTTGAGCGCGGCAATCCGGGCGTCGATGGTGGAAACGTGACTGGAGACCGCCTGGCGGAGCTGACCCTTGGTGGTAGCGATCAGACTCTTGAGCTGGATCAGATCGGGGTTGGTGGGCGCCGCGCGCCACGGCCCGGTGGTCATCGAGTCGAGCCGGAACTGATAGAGCTCCAGCTGACGGTAGTAGTTGCTGACCGTCGGGTTTTCGGCCATGGCCGGCGATGAAGCCAAGGCGCGGAGCGCCTCGGACTCGCCAGCCTCCCCACCCTTCTTCAGCTGCGCCATGAGCGCCGCAAAGGTGGTGCGATCCGCTTCGAGCTCGGTACGCCGAGTGTCCAACGCAATCATGGAGTTCTGCTGGGCGTTCAGCGCGTCCTGAGTGCTCGCCAGCTGCTGGCGGCTGCGGAACGACGCCAGCTCGGCCTGCGCCCGGGCCAGCATGCTGTCAGTCTGCCGCAACTGTGCCTCGAGGAATTGACGGCGCCGGATCGATTTCTCCTTGGCATTCTGAATGCTGAGCTGCTTGAACGTGTTGACCGCGGTGTTCACCACCCGCTGGGCGCGTTTGGGGTTCCCTGACGTATAGCTGACATCGATCACATCGGTACCGGCTCTGGGGGCTACGACCAGGCTCTTCAACAGCTGGTCGCTGGCAACCTCGCGGGGCGCGATGTAGAGGGTAGCACTGGGTACGTCGGGTACCGCGGTGACCGCAAACTTTGCGATTCCGAGGTCGATGATCTGTCCATACCGGGCCCGAGCCTCGCGATTGGGCAGGCGGGCCTTGACCCCATTCTGATAGAAGGTCACCTGAATGGTGTCGCCGGAGGCCGCGGGATTGACCCATACCCGCTCCAGCCGTGCGGTGCCGAACTCTGGGGTCAACGACTGCAATTGCAGGCCCAGAGAGTCCACCACGGCTCCGATTACGCTGTAGCTCCGAACCAGCTGCGCCAGCGACAACAGCGGGTCTGCCGTGCGGGGAAGCTGTGGTTCCGGGTTCTCGATCTCGCCGGTCAGCGCCTTCCGCTCGCCGGCAAGCCGGATCGTAGCGATCGCCTTGAAGGTTGCGGGCGTCTTCAGCGCCAGGTAGATGCCCGCTCCCAATCCCAGGAGTGTCAGCACCAGAACCAGGCGGTACCGCCGGCGGAGAACGCCGAAGATCTGGCCCAGCGAAATCGAATCACCGGCCGGCCGCTCGAAGGGAACCTCGCCCTGAGGCATGCCGGAAGGCAGCTGACGAACTGGAGGATAGTACTCTGGCATCGGTTAGTTCCTGTTGGCCCGATCGATCAGGAGGTAAATGGACGCAACCGACCCGACGACGCTCAGACCCGGCAGGAAGACGTCGCGAAAGAATGACCTGCGGCGATCGACCACGATCTGATCCCCGGAGTGAACTCGCAGAGAAAGATTGGCCTTGGATGGCTCGGAGAGATCCACGTAGAACTCACGCTGGGCTTGGCTGGCACCCTCACGCCGCAAGATCCGAACGTGACCCCGGTTGGCAAACTGGTTGGGTCCACCCGCCTGCGCCACGGCCTCGCCGATGGTTGTTTCCGGTCTTACCGCCATCACCTGGGGACGCCCTACCTCGCCGGAGATGGCAATTCGGATGAGCGGCTCTATCACAAACTGAGGGTCCTGCTCGAATCGACCAAGGAAGGCTCGAACGTTCGTCTGGGCAGTAGAAAAGGGAATGCCCCCGACCCGGACCGCCTGGTACAGCGGATGGGTGATGGTGCCGTCAGGCCCTACGATGAAGTCGCCGCTCATCTCCGGCTTGCGCCACACCACGATCCGGACTGAGTCGCCGGGGGACAGGATGATCTGATCGGGCGGAAGGGGCGAGCCGGCGCCCTGGGCCGCAGCCTTACCGGAAAAGGTCAGGATCGCCAGCAAGGACAGACTCGGCAGGAGCAGGTTTCGCATAGACCTCACTAAAAGTCAAAGGGCACAGACCTGAAATGGTCCGGCTCGGCCCCATGCAGCCGCCGCCGGGGGCGCACGATCTATGCCTTTGTGCAGCATGGGCATGACCACAGCGCCAGCCCAGAGCGTAAGGCAATGTATCAGCATTGCTTCTGACGTGGTACGAGGCATCGGAATGGAGGGAAATGGTCCGGCAGAGCGGGGGGTTCTTGTGTACCGTAGCAGGGGGGCCAACAACGCTCCGAACAGCCCTGTAGCGCCACTCCAACAGTGGCGTAAATCAAGTCCAGCGGAATCGGACGCTCCAACCGCGATGAGCCGAGACAGATTTGGGCAAAAAAAGGCCGGAGGGGTTGCCCCCTCCGGCCGGTCGCTGCGGACCAGTTTTACCGCGCTCTACAGGATTTGGCCGGCAAGGATGCCAGTACAGCCGCTACATCCCTGAACGCCTGCTGATTCTCGGGAT
>JBJMPB010000547.1:0-3498 GCA_045803455.1 Gemmatimonadales bacterium
GGGGATGATGCCGTCTTCCGCGAACGTCTGGAGGAGACCCTGGAGACCTACGCCGGAACCCGGGTCGCGGCCGCGGAGATCGCCACATCCCTGATGACGCTCGGAGCGGGTGCGATTACCATGCAGCAGGTCACGCCGGGCGTGATGTCCCTCGGTCCCGCCCTTGCGGCCGCTTTGGCCAAGAACGCGGCCGTGGGCTCGTTCCCACTCGGGGCGGGAGCCGGAGGCCTTTGGTACGGCCTGTTCCCAGCAGCGGTCTCCCCCGTGCTGGTCGGGGGCGTGACCGGGGGGCTTCTGGCTGCCACATCCATTGCATCCGCTTTCGCGGGCATCATCGCGGACCCGGTCCAGAAAGGACTGAGGCTTCATCATCGCCGTCTGCGCAGGCTCATCGACGCGGTGGAGAAACAGTGGGACCTCGAGCACGAGGATGCCGACTTCGTGGCTCACGACCCGTACGTCGCCCGGCTCATGGACGTGTTCGACATCCTGAGCAGCGCCTACCGCATCGCCAGGGCATGAAGGCGGGCATTGCCCGGCGCCTCAGGTCAGGCCAGAAATCTCGCGTCTGTCAGGAACGTCCAGTCTTTCCTGCTTGACCAAACATTCGACCTACTTCCACCTGATGCCAAACCCAGACCTCCACCCCTGCCTTGCTGCTTGTTGCTGGTTGAGCTTCTGAATCATCCACGAAGCCCCGACAAATGCCGCTCTAATAGCAACGCTAGCAGCTGAACCTTGGCCCTAGCGGAACCCGCAACTTGTTGCCGGGTTCGTTTTGGGAGTGACCATGCGCATAGCGTCGCATCCCAATGGCTCCTAAGCAAGGTCGGGAAGAGCAAATGAGCATTCGTTACGAGCCCTTCCCGATTGGGATTGAGGAGGAATACCTCCTCATCGACCCGGAGACGCGGGCGCTGGCCGGGCGTCAACCCGCCGGCTTTATGGTACGGTGCAAGGAAATTCTCGGCTCCCGTGTCACTCACGAATTCCTGCAGAGCCAGGTCGAGATCGGCACCGGCGTCTGCCGCACGGTGGGCGAGGCGCGCGCCGAACTGCTCGACCTGCGCCAGGCCGTTGCCGCTTCGGCCGAGGAGTTCGGCATGCGGATGATCGCGGCCTCAACCCATCCCTGGTCGCATTGGCGTGACCAGGAGCCGGTGGACATGGAGCGCTATCGCATCCTCGGCGCGGAGAACCGCAGCCTGGCGCGACGAATGGCGATCTGCGGAATGCATGTCCATGCCGGGATTGAGGACCTCAACCTGCGTGTCGACCTGATGAACCAGGTCAGCTATTTCATGCCGCATCTCCTCGCCCTTAGCACCTCATCTCCTTTCTGGGAGGGCCACGACACTGGCCTCAAGGCGTTCCGGCCGATCATCATCGGCGACCTGCCCCGGTCGGGTCTGCCGGAGGTCTTCGAGAGCTGGAACGACTGGACCGAGCTCCTCGAGGACCTCGCCACGACTGGCGTGGTCACTGATCCAACGAAGATCTGGTGGGACCTTCGACCGAGCTCGCGCCATCCAACGCTCGAGATCCGGATCTGCGACGTTTGCACCTGGCTTGAAGACGGCCTGACGATCGCGGCGCTCTATCAGTCAATCCTGGCCTTCCTGCTGCACCTGCGCAATAACAACCAGCGCTGGCGCCAGTACCGGCGCATCCTGATCCTGGAGAACAAATGGCGGGCACAGCGCTACGGCGTTGAGGCCGAGCTGGCGGACTTCGGCAAGCGGATCGTCGTACCGGTCCCTGATCTCACCGACGAATTGATCGAAATCCTGCGGCCCCATGCCGAGGCGCTCGGCTGCATCGCTGAAGTGGAGCATGCCCGCACCATCGCGCGGCGCGGAACCAGCGCCGATCACCAACTCAAGGTCTACCATGACGCACTCGCGGCGGGCGCCAGCGACCATGAGGCACAGGTGGCTGTGGTCGACTGGCTGGTCGCCCAGTCGGTGCAGCCTGACAGCCCTGCGCCTTCCGAAGCCTCTCCCACCGAGTTGCAATTCGGGCAGCAGCCCCCTACCTGACTGGCTCGGCGGGAGCAATCGCTCGACCACATCCGCTGCGATCTCCTTATCGAGCAGGTTAGCACGTTACATGAACATTCAACTGAGCCAGCTTGGCTTCGGCGGGGCCGATCCGGCATCGTCGGTACGGCGGCACCCGCAGGTCGCGGAGGTGCTGGCCAACGGCCAGCCTGCCCCAGCGGCCATTGACGATTTCCTGGCGAACCATGCATTCCCGCTCGTCGAGCCTGGGGCGGCGACGTTCGCCTGGCGGGGCGTGGCTGACCATGTTGATCTCCTGCGATGGATCCACGCCGGTGAACGCGCCCACTTCGAGCCGGTGGCGGGGACCGACCTTTGGCTGCTGCGCCTGCCTGTCACGGACGGGGGCCGGTTCGAGTACAAGCTGGCGATCGGGCGGAACGGTGGTGAGGAATGGATCCTGGATTCGCTCAACCCGGCGCGGGCCCGTGATCCGTTTGGTGAGAATTCGGAGTGCCGCACCTACGGTTACATCCGCCCCGAGTGGAGCGAGCCGCGTGGGGCTCCCGCCGGGCGCATCGAAGCCGTGGAGGTCGGAAGCACGGCTTTTGGTGAGCGCCGCGAAGAGCAGGTCTATTTACCCGCCGGCTATGCGGCGGAACAGCCCTATCCCCTTGTCATCATCCATGATGGCCAGGATTTCGTCTCCTACGCTGATCTGTCTGTTTCGCTCGACAACCTGATCGAGGCGGGCGACATTCCACCCATCGTGGCGGCCCTGGTCCAGACCCGTGATCGGATGGGCGAATACGCCCGTGGGCGCAGGCATGCGCGCTACCTTGTCCGGGAGCTCTTGCCGGTTCTTCAGAGTCGCTACCGGATTTCAGAGGAGTCCGAGGACCGGATCGTGATGGGCGCGAGCCTCGGGGCCGTAGCCTCGCTCTCAACCGCCTTCCGCTATCCTGGTGTCTTTGGCGGACTGGTGCTGCAGTCCGGGTCCTTCATCCTTGACGAGAGCAAGCTCGAGCAGAGGCCTCATCCGGTCTTCCACCGCATCGCACGTCTGGTGCGGGCGCTGCGGCGGGCACCGCAGGTACCCGGAGCCCGTGCTTTCGTCTCGACGGGCGAGCTCGAGGGGCTTGCCGAGGAGAACCAGGCGCTCGCAAATTTCTTGCGCGAACGCGGCATCAATGTTCTCTTCAAGTCTGCCTGGGACGGGCACCACTGGCACAACTGGCGCGATCAACTGCGCGACGGGCTGATGTGGGTCCTGCGTCGGGAGCAGGAACAAGAGCGCTGACAGCGGGTGGCTTCAGCCCCTCCCGGTCACGCAACGGGAGGGGAGAAGATGGTCGAGCGTACCGTCAACATCGGCCTGTCGCTGGGCGCCGACATCTGCTGGCCGATCTGCTACGAGAGTTTGCTCGACGGCCTGAAGCTCGATTTCGAGCACGGCGGCGACAGGCTGCGCTTCCACTGCGAAAGGGTGACGATCGAG
>JBJMPB010000556.1:0-7608 GCA_045803455.1 Gemmatimonadales bacterium
GACCGCTGGGTGCGCCGTCATCCCAACGTCGTGTTCGTGGGCGGCATCCTCTTCACCACCATCCTCGCTTTGGCCGCCGTGCTCTGGCTCGGCGGGCCGGCGGCCCGTTCGGTCTGGCCGTGGGTCTTAGTGATTGGCCTCCTTCCCGCCGCGGACATCGCGGTGAGCCTGGTGAACCAGCTGGTGACGGCGTTTCTCCAACCTCACCCGCTCTCCAAGCTCGACCTGCACGAACACGGGGTGCCGGCCGAGTACCGCACGGCGGTGGTGATCCCCACCCTCTTCCCCAGCGTGGAATCGGTGGAGGAGTCGTTGGAAAATCTGGAAGTGCAGTTCCTGGCCAACCGGGAAGCCCATTTGCACTTCGCGTTGCTGGGCGACTTCACCGACTCGAGCAGCGAGACCCGGGAAGACGACGCCGCGATCCTGAAGGCCGCTGTCGACGGAATCAACACACTCAATGCTCGATACGCGGCTGGACGGGAGGACGCGTTCTATCTGTTCCATCGTCCTCGGCGGTGGAATCCAGTTGAAGGCGTGTGGATGGGGTGGGAGCGGAAACGAGGAAAGCTCGCCGAGTTCAACCGCTTCGTGTTAACCGGCGAGGAGAGCGGCTTCTCCGCCATCGTAGGCGACAAGAGCTTGCTCCGTTCGGTGCGGTACGTGATCACGCTCGATTCCGACACCACGCTGCCACCGGATGCGGCCCCCGCACTGGTGGGAGCGCTGGCCCACCCCCTCAACCGCGCGGTGTACGACGACAAGCTGGGACGAGTGGTGAGGGGGTACGGCATACTACAGCCCCGAGTCGGGGTCTCGTTGCCCAGCGCGCACCGATCGCTGTTCGCCTCGATCCACTCGGGCCACCCCGGCGTGGATCCTTACACCACCGCGGTCTCCGACGTCTACCAGGACCTCTACGGGGAGGGGAGCTTCACCGGCAAGGGCGTCTACGACGTCGTGGCGTTCGAGCGCGCCACCCGGGGTCGGTTCCCCGAGAACACCCTGCTGTCACATGACCTGATCGAGGGCAACTACGCCCGCGCCGGCCTGGCCACGGATGTGATCGTCTACGACGACTACCCCACCCGTTATCTCACCTACACCCGGCGCAAGCACCGCTGGATCCGAGGTGACTGGCAGCTCTTGCCGTGGCTGCGTCGCTGGGTGCCGGGCCCGCAGGGGCACGAGCGCAACCGGCTGTCGATCCTCTCCCGGTGGAAGATCATCGACAACCTCCGGCGCAGCACGGTGGAACTGGCCCAGCTGATCTTCCTGGTGGCCGGTTGGACTCTCCTCCCTGGCTCGCCGCTCCGCTGGACGCTGCTCGGCATCGGCGCCATCGCCGCCCCGTGGATCGTCTCTCTGCTGCTCGCGGTGGTGCGTCCGCCGCTGGATAAGTCGTGGCGAGCCTACTATGCCGCAGTGGGCCACGATTTCATCACCAGCATTCAGCAGATAGCTCTGGCGGTGGCGTTCCTGTCCCACCAGGCATGCGCCTCGGCCGATGCGATCGCCCGCACCATCTGGCGGATGAAGGTGAGCCATCGGCACCTGTTGCAGTGGCAGACCGCCTCGCAGATCGAGCGGGGCACGGGGACGACGACCGGAGCGGTGTGGCGCCAGATGTGGCCCGGAGTCGTCCTGGCGGCGCTGATCATCGCCCTGGTGGCCTGGCGCGGCGCAGGGCTGACGGTGCCGGAGTGGGAGTATGTGGTGGGCGTGCTCCCGCTGGGACTCGCCTGGATCGCCTCGCCCCTGATCGCGAAGTTCCTTGCGGCGCCGGCTCTGCCCAAGGAGCTGCGCCTGGCGGGAGAGGGTCGGCGACAGATGCACCGCTATGCCCTGCTCCACTGGCGCTTCTTCGACCGCTTCGTCAGCGAGCAGACCAACTGGCTCGCACCGGACAACTTCCAGGAGGATCCCAAGCCGGTGGTGGCGCTGCGGACTTCGCCCACCAACATCGGCCTGCAGCTGCTGGCCACGGTCAGTGCCCACGACCTGGGTTTCATCACCCTTGATGATATGGCCCGCCGGCTGGAGCTCGCGTTTCGCACTTTGGAGCGGATGCGGCGGCTGCAGGGACACTTCTACAACTGGTACGACCTCACCGACCTCCGGGTGCTGGAGCCGGCCTACGTATCCACGGTGGACAGCGGAAACCTGGCCGGACATCTCATCGCGCTGAGGCAGGCCTGCCTGGCGCTAATCGACCAGCCGCTGGATGGGCGGGTCGGTCGGGGGGTGGACGTGGCGCTGCTGCTGGCCGACGAGCGACGGAAGCAGCTCATCCCCAATCACTCCGCGGGAAAGCAGCTGCGCGCGGCGCTCAAGCTGGTATCACAGTTCGGGCGCCATACGCCATCCACCACCAGGCTGGCCCGGCTCAGCGATGCACTCCGGCAGTATGAAACGGAGGTCAACTCGGCGGGACTCGGGGCGGGTCTGGCGGAGGCGTTGACGGAGTGGACCTCGTGGAGTCTGCGTCTGATTGGAGCGCAGGCGGAGTGGGTGGTGAAGTCGGAAGACGGGAGTCAGGCCGACGTGCTCCGCCGTCTGGAAGCCATCGCGGAACGGGCCTATCGCTACGCCATGGAGATGGACTTCCGAGTTCTGTTCGACAAGCAGCGGAAGCTGTTCACCATCGGCCTTGCGGCCAACACCCACACTCCCGATCCCTCCTACTACGACCTGCTCGCCTCAGAGGCGCGGCTCGCGAGTTATCTCGCCGTGGCCAAGAACGACGCGCCGGTGGATCACTGGTTCCGCCTGGGCCGCACCCTGACCTACGCTGCGGGGAAAGCGGCGCTGGTGTCGTGGAGCGGGAGCATGTTCGAATATCTGATGCCGATGCTGGTGATGCGCTCGTTTCCCAGCACGGTGCTGGCGCAGACGACCAAAGGCGCGCTGGTGCGGCAGATGGCCTACGGCGCAGAGCGCGGTGTTCCTTGGGGCGTCAGTGAGAGCGGCTACAACGTGCGCGACCGGCACCACACCTATCAATACCGTCCCTTCGGAGTACCCGACCTGGCGCTCAAGCGTGGCCTGGGCCGGGAACTGGTGGTGGCGCCCTACGCTTCGCTGCTGGCCGCGATGATCGATCCCCAGCGGGCGCTGGCCAACCTGCGGGAGCTGGAGCGGCTCGGCGCATTGGGGCCGTACGGCTTCCGCGAATCGCTGGACTATACCCGGCCCGATCCTGAGATGAGCTACGCCCTGGTGGGTGCGTTCTTCGCCCACCACATCGGGATGAGCCTGATCGCGATGACGAATGTGCTCACCAACAACATCTGGCAGCGCCGGTTTCACGCCGACCCGATCGTCCGATCCGCCGAGTTGCTGCTACACGAGCGGATCCCGCGCCGGCTGGTGGTACAGGACGCGCAGGACCTGCGGCCCGACGAGGCGATGCCCGAGGCCGACACCGAGCGTCCGTCGGTTCGGGAGCTGGATACTCCCGACACGGCACAGCCTCATATCGCGCTGCTGGGTCACGTCCCCTATACCATCATGGTGAGCCACTGTGGCGCCGGGTACAGCCGCTATGAGGAGCTGGCGGTGAGCCGCTGGCAATCGGATGGCACCCGCGACTTCACCGGCCAGTTCTGCTACCTCAAGGACCTTTCCACCGGTCGCGTATGGTCGGCGGCGCACCAGCCGGTATGCGCGCCGGCGGACAGCTACCAGGCCCTGCTCGCCACCGACCGGGTGACCTTCCACCGGATCGATGGCTCGATCGAGACCAGCACCGAGATCGCAGTGGTGCCGGAGGACGCCGCTGAGGTTCGGCGGGTCACCATCACCAACCACAGCGATGAGACTCGAGAGATCGAGCTGACCAGCTACGGGGAGATCGTGCTGGCACCCCCGGAGAGCGACCGGGCCCATCCGGCGTTCGGTAATCTCTTCGTAGAGACCGAATGGCACGACTGGTGTAGCGCCATCAGTGCCACGCGTCGAGCCCGCTCGTCCAAGGAACAGCCGCTCTGGTGCGTGCACGTGGTGGACGGCGGGCCGGATCGGGTGGGCCCGGTGAGCTACGAAACCGACCGGGCCAGGTTCATCGGCCGGGGGCACACGACTCGCGATCCAGTGGCCCTGGTAGCCGAGGGCCCGCTCTCCGGCAGCATCGGCTCGGTGCTGGATCCGATCTTCGCTCTTCGGACCAGGGTGCGGCTCCGGCCGGGGCGATCGGCTTCCGTAGGCTTCACCACATTGGTGGCGACCAGCCAGGAGCGAGCCTTCGAGCTGGCCGATCGGTATCGCGATCCGCACTCGTCGCAGCGGGCGCTCGATCTGGCCTGGACCTCGAGCCAGGTGGAGCTCAGGGAATTCAATCTCACCCCCAGCGATGCCGCGGTGTTTCAGGAGCTGGCCGCGATCCTCCTCTACGGCAGCCCGTCGCTCCGCGCGCCCCAATCGGAGCTCCGGAGGAACCGCGGCTCGCAGCAACTGCTCTGGGCGATCGGGATAAGCGGCGACTGGCCCATCCTCCTGGCGACCATCGATTCGGATGAGGGACTTCCGACCTTGCGGCAGGTGCTGCAGGCTCACCACTACTGGCGGCGCCGCGGAATGAAGATCGACCTGGTGGTGCTGAACACGCATCCGCCGAGCTACATCCAGGATATGGCCGACCGGATTACCTCCACCGCCTTCTCAGCCAGTGATCCCACCTTCGTGGACGTTCCCGGCGGGGTGTTCGTGCGGCGGCAGGACCTGCTCACGCCCGACCAGCTGCTGATGCTCCGGGCCACGGCGCGAATGCATTTCTCCTGTCAAGGACAGACACTGGGCCGGGTGCTCGCCACCGCGCTGCCCGATGAATCGCTGGATGAGGAGCAGGAGGAGATCTCTCCTCCGCTCAGAACGCCGGCCCGGAGCGACTCGCGAATGGGACGAGTGGTTCGCCGGATCGGCGCCACCCTGCCCTCCCTGCTGGCGCCCATCACTTCACCACCCCAGCGCCGGGCCCATGTTCCGGACCGTCGCGGCGGTGGATTGGCGCTGGACAACGGCTATGGCGGGATCGGTCGCGACGGCGACTATCACATTCGGGTGAATGGAAATCGCGTACCGCCGGCTCCCTGGTCCAACGTCATAGCGAACCGGCATGGCGGATTCATGGTCACCGAGAGGGGCGGCGGGTGCACCTGGGCGGAGAACAGCTACTTCTTCCGGCTGACGCCCTGGCACAACGACCCGGTGTCAGACCCCGTGAGCGAGGTGATTTATCTCCAAGACCAGGAGAGCGACGAGCTGTGGTGCGCCACTCCGGGTCCGATCGGAGGAGATCATTTCACCGTCCGGCACGCACCAGGCACCAGCTCCTTTTCTCACCAGCACGGCGACATCGCCAGTGATCTGATGCTGGGCTTGGCTCCGGACGCGGCCGTGAAGCTTTCGGTGCTGCGGCTGAGGAACCTGGGCGACAAGGTCCGCCGGCTCCGGATCACCACCTATGTGGAATGGGCTTTGGGGGTGCTCCGCGAGCACACCCAGCATCAGGTGCAAACCCGATTCGATCGGGAGCGGGAGATGCTGCGGGCCACCAACTATTTCGACCCCAGCTTTGCCGGTTGGACCGGATTTCATTGCATCAGCGAGCCCGTGATCGCCTACACGGCCGGACGCCGGGACTTCATCGGCCGGAACCGTTCAGTGGCAAACCCTGCCGCGTTGCTGGATGGGGGTAATCTCTCCGGTGTCACCGGTGCAGGGATCGATCCGTGCGCCGCGCTCCAGTGCTCGATCGAGCTGCCGCCGGGCGAAGAGCGGGAGATCGCCATCATACTCGGCGCGGCGGAAACCGAGCTCAAGACGTATGAGCTGGCCGCGGAGTATCGCGATCCAGCCCGAGCCAAGGGCGCGATCGATGAGACGATTGCCCGTTGGAGCGAGCGACTCTCGGTCATCACGGTGAAGACCCCGGAGCCGACCTTCGACGCGATGATCAACCGATGGAGCTTGTACCAGGCGCTCTCCTGCCGGATGTGGGGCCGCTCGGCGCTGTATCAGAGCAGCGGCGCCTACGGCTTTCGCGATCAATTGCAGGACGTGCTGGCGTTCCTCTATGCCGAGCCGGCGCTGGCGAGGGAGCACATACTCCGAGCCTCAGGTCGCCAGTTCGTGGAAGGCGACGTGCAGCACTGGTGGCATCCCCACAGCGGCCGGGGTGTGCGCACCAGGTTTTCCGACGATCTGGCCTGGCTCCCCTACGTGGTGGACCAATACGTCCGGGTCACCGGCGACGCGTCGGTGCTGGATGAGCCGGCCCCGTTCCTGACCATGCGTCAGCTGGGTCCGGAGGAGCACGAGATTTACGACTTGCCGGAGGTGAGCTCGGAGCTGGCCAGCGTCTACCAGCACTGCGTTCGGGCACTCCGCCGCGCCTGCACTGCGGGCGAGCGCGGCCTGCCTCTGATCGGCATCGGAGACTGGAACGACGGATTGAACCGGGTCGGTGTTCACGGTCAGGGTGAAAGCGTGTGGCTCGCATGGTTCCTGGCCACTACGCTCAAGGCGTTTGCCGAGCAGGCCGACTCTCGAGGAGACGTGGCGATCGCGGCGGAGTTCAGGGGTCAGGCGGTCACCTATATGCTGGCGGTCGAGCAGCACGGGTGGGACGGAGAGTGGTATCGCCGGGCTTACTTTGACGACGGAACGCCGATTGGTTCCCGGAGGAGCGATGAATGCCGGATCGATTCGATCGCGCAGAGCTGGAGTGTGATTGCAGGCGGTCAGGCAGTCAGTCGGTCAGGCCGCCCGACGATCGCGTTGAAGTCAATGGAGAAGTATTTGGTGCGCGAGGATGCCCGGCTGCTCATGCTGCTGACTCCCCCATTCGATAAAACCGAGAAAGATCCAGGATACATCAAGGGCTACCTGCCGGGCGTCCGGGAGAACGGAGCGCAATACACCCACGCCGCGCTCTGGGCCGTGCTGGCTACCGCGCTCCAGGGCAACGGAAACCGGGCCTTCGAGCTCTATCAGATGATCAACCCACTGACTCACGCGCGCACGCCGGAGGAGGTGGAGGTCTACAAGGTCGAGCCGTATGTCGTGGCTGCCGATGTGTACACCGCAGAGGGGCAACTGGGACGGGGTGGATGGACCTGGTACACTGGTTCGGCGAGCTGGATGTATCGGGTGGGATTGGAGGGAATCCTCGGTTTCACCAAGCGGGGTGACCGGCTGTTCATCGAGCCGAGAGCCCCGACTTCATGGGAGGGCTACACCATTGAATATCGCTACGGCACGAGCGTCTACGTGATCCAGGTGAAGAATCCGAACGCAGTGCGCAGCGAGGCGGTGGAGGTGACGGTGGACGGCAGCCGGTCAGCCGACGGTGGCATCCACCTGATGGACGACGGGGCTCGGCACGAGGTGAGCGTGCAGCGCGTGAGTAGCGATGTACCCGAGCCGGAGGAGGTTGCCGCGGACGATAACAGATAAGAACGCGGAGCACCCGCTCCGTCTGAGTCTCCACCTCGTTGGGCAGGCTTCTTGCGACCCCGACGCACTGCACCTGGTTGCCGCATCCCACAAACAAAACGAACGACCCTTCCAGGTGAGCTGGAGCCTCTGCCGGCTCATCACCGGATAATT
>JBJMPB010000619.1:0-2606 GCA_045803455.1 Gemmatimonadales bacterium
GAGGTCTATCGCAGCCTGCTCCGCACCATCGACCAGGGCGAGCCGCTCGATCCCGCGGTGGCCGATGTGGTAGCGGCCTCGATGAAGGATTGGGCAATCGAGAACGGGGCGACGCACTACACCCACTGGTTCCAGCCGCTCACCGGGCTCACCGCCGAAAAGCACGATTCCCTGGCGGCACCCGACGGGGCCGGCGGGGTGGTCTTCAATTTCTCGGGCTCCGAGCTGGTGCAGGGTGAGCCGGACGCCTCGAGCTTTCCGTCCGGAGGGCTCCGGGCAACCTTCGAGGCCCGGGGCTACACCGCCTGGGACGCTACCAGCCCGGCGTTTCTCATGCGGGGCGACAACAACGTCACCCTCTGCATCCCGACTGCCTTCGTCTCCTGGACCGGCGAAGCGCTCGACACCAAGATCCCGCTGCTCCGCTCGGTCGAAGCGCTCTCCAAGCAGGCGCTTCGGATCCTCAAGATGTTCGGCACCGACCAGGGAGTCTCCCGGATCGTCACCACCGTGGGGCCGGAGCAGGAATACTTCCTGGTAGACCGCGAGCTCTTTTATAAGCGGCCGGACCTGCTGACATGCGAGCGCACGCTGTTTGGTGCGAAACCGCCCAAGGGCCAGCAACTGGAAGACCACTACTTCGGCACCATCCCTCCGCGGGTGCTCGCCTTCATGGCGGAGGCCGAGCGCGAGCTGTATCGGTTGGGCGTGCCGGTGAAGACCCGGCACAATGAGGTCGCGCCGGGACAGTACGAGATCGCGCCTCTGTTCGAGCCGAGTCACATCGCGAGCGACCATCAGATGCTGCTGATGGAGACGCTGAAGCGGGTTGCTCCACGGTACGGGCTCCAGGCGCTGCTGCACGAGAAGCCGTTCGCCGGAGTGAATGGGTCGGGCAAGCACAACAACTGGTCGATGTCCACTGATACCGGCGTCAACCTGCTGGATCCCCAGGACGAGACCCACACCAACATGCAGTTTCTGGTATTCCTAGGCGCCACCATTCGGGCGGTGGATCTCCATGCCGATCTGCTGCGGGCGTCCATTGCATCGGCGGCCAACGACCACCGGCTGGGAGCCAACGAGGCGCCGCCGGCGATCATCTCGGTGTTTCTGGGGAATATGCTGTCGGATATCCTGGAGCAGGTTGAGGCCGGCCTCGCCAAGCGCACGATCAAGGGCGGAGTGCTCGACCTCGGCGCCAAGACGCTCCCGCAGCTGCCTCGGCATTCCGGTGACCGCAACCGGACGTCCCCGTTTGCCTTTACCGGCAACAAGTTCGAGTTCCGCGCCGTGGGCTCCAGCGCCAGCATCGCCTGGCCCAACACGGTGCTCAATACCATCGTGGCCGAGTCACTGGATTACGTTGCGGGCGAGCTGGAGAAGTCGATCGGCACCAAGCCCACCGAGGCCAAGCTCCAGCTCGCGGTAATGAGCGTGCTGAAGCAGGTGATCGGCCAGCACAAGCGGGTGATCTTCGACGGAGACAACTACTCCGAGGAGTGGCACGCGGAAGCGGAGCGGCGAGGCCTGCCCAATCTCAAGGATTCGGTGGCGGCGTTCGGGGTGCTGCGGCAGAAGAAGAACATCGAGCTGTTCAAGAAGTACGGCGTGCTGACTCAGGCCGAGCTCGATTCCCGGACCCATATCGCGCTGGAGAAGTACATCAAGCAGATCGGGATCGAAGCCGAGACCATGGTCTCGATGGCCCGGAACCAGATTCTGCCGGCTGCGCTCCAGCACCAGCAGCGGTTGGCGGCGGCGATCGCCGCGACCAAGGCCGCTGGAGTTGACTGCGCCGATTCAGTCGACGCGCTGAAGAGCTTCGTGGACCTGGTCACCCGGCTGCGGACCGCCACCGGAGCAGTGGAACGCGCCGCGGCCGATCACGTGACCGATCCGATGCAGCACGCGGGTCAGATCAGCCGCGAGCTCAAACCGGCGATGGCGGAGCTGCGGGAGGTGGTGGACGCGCTGGAGACGCACATCGCGGCGGAGCTGTGGCCGCTGCCGACGTACAGGGATTTGTTGTTTTTGAAGTGAGTCGGGAGACGCGAGTCAGGAGTCGGGAGTCAGGAGTCGGGAGTCAGGAAGCGGGAACCCAGGACGCCATGTCATCCTGAGCAAGCGAAGGATCTCTTTGAATCCTGAGAGATCCTTCGCTCGTTTCACTCCCTCAGGATGACAGACCTGTGATGACTCCTGACTCCCGCTCCCGACTAGATCGGCCACCCAGTCGAGCGCTTCTTGAGAAGGAGAAAGAGTTCGGAGGGGAGAGTCGAGGGAGTCAGGGTGCCGGCCATAGCCTGGAAGGCTTCACACTCGGCGGCTGAGGCATCCGGATCGAAGCACACGGCCAGCGCTTCTACCAAGGGAGGCCGGTCAGGCCGATGGAGAGAGTCCAGCCAGGGGTGACATTGCGTGACCTGGCGGCATGCCAGTCTTACTCGCACCGCGCCATCCAGCCAGCACGGACCTTCCGAAAGCGAGCCCAGCAGAGGCTGGGTCAGGAGCAGGCTTTCTCCCGCCGGGGTTACCGCCCCAAACCGCAATTTGCCTCGCTCATTTCTCCGGTGCAGTACCACCCCCCAGCTAAAAATCGGCCG
>JBJMPB010000674.1:0-2524 GCA_045803455.1 Gemmatimonadales bacterium
CTGATATCCACCGCGCACCCCGGCGGCGCGTAGCTTCGCCGGATCGAGAGTTCCCGGCAGCACCGTCAGACCAAACGGCGGCGCCGTAATCCACCACTTGCCCGATCTGATACAGGTCGAACCCAAACGTCTCTCGTTGGCTCGAGCGAGGAGTGGAGCCGGTTCCCCACAGTCCCGCGCCGAGCACAAGAGGAATCCAAGGACAATACCTCCCGCTCGCCGCGCGGCTGGTGTCGACCACATGGCACACCTCCTGGGTGCACATGACGAACGCCGCGCGTTTCCAGGCAGTATCGCTGGCCGTAAGGGCGCTGGACCCGCACTGAGCGCGCTGCAGTCAATCAGTACCCAGCCTCTGATCCCCGCGGGATATTGCTGGCGGGAGACGATTGGGTGAAGGCCGAAAGCGGCTCGACAGCCGCCACGTCTACGATATCGCGGCGCTTCACTCAGGAGTGCTTTGGTCCTGCCCCTTGAGGGAGTGCAGGGCCGTGGGAGAGTGAAGAAACGGAGAAGAACGGCGTGATCATGAGCCTGGAGAAGAGCGAGTGCTGAGAACCCGGGGAGTCACCAGCGGCAACGCCGCGGAGGATAGCGCAAACCGGCGCGGCTGGCTCGTGGGGCATTTCCTGCCGGGATCGGACGGCGCCCGCGCTACGGGCGATGTGGAGGTGAAGTGGGCGGTCTACGAAGGCGGCGAAGTCCGCCCGGAATGGGGTGTCAACGACCGTGCCCACACGCTGGCGCTCCTCGTGCGCGGTCTGTTTCGCCTCCGTTTCCCGGAACGGGAGGTGCTGCTGTCCGAAGAAGGAGATTACGTCCTCTGGGAGCCGGGAGTGCCTCATCTCTGGCAGGCCGAGACTCCAGCGGTGGTCGTCACCGTGCGCTGGCCCTCCCTGCCGGGAGACAGCCGGGACCTGACGCAGGAGCCGCGCTGATGGGGTGCCGGCTTCGCTTCAGGGGATGTCGCTTCGCTCAGGGGATGGCGTCCGCCGCGCGGACTCAGGGGGTGAAGGGGGGAAGTCCGCCGTCTTCTTCTCGACACCTCGACTCAGTTAAAACACGAACCCGGCCTCAAGGGCCGGGCACGTGCGGGAAGGGGGAGGGGTTTTAGGGAGGGCGGAGGGATTGGGGATCCCGGTTCGCTCTCTGCCCCTATCTACGTCGGGCTCCCCCTGGCGGATTCATTGGTGATGGGTGATGGGGTGATTACTCGCTTTGCTCGTGGTGATAGGGGGATAGGAGACGGCTTCTCGTTCTCCCTATCACCCTATCACCCCCCGTTCACCCGCGTCTGACCGTCCGCACCATGGCACGCACCTTGGCGGCTTTTCCGGCGGCGGTGATGATCGGCTTGACCGCCTCTTCCGTCATGAACTCGGTGGTGCCGCGCAGGCGCTTGACCGTCTCGGTCAGCTCCGTCAGGAGCGGGATGATCTGGTCCTTGAGCACCAGGATGAGGAAGACGAGCCCGGCCGCGATGCCGGCCAGAATGATCGTCACCAGCAAGAGCTGGAAACCGAGGAAGATGATGACGATGTCCCGGAGGCGCTCCAGCGGCGCCTGATCGGCGCCACCGAGCTGATAGAGACCGAAGCTGATACCGACGACGATCAGACCTAGGACGAGGATGGCAAGCGCCGCCCACCACTTCCACCTACTGGTACCGGCGCCGTTCTCTTCCATACCGACGCGCATCTCCCGAGAGCGATCGCGACACTATCTCCTGCTAGGCATCCTAGCATCTCGAGACCGCTTGCTGCTCAGTACAGGTTCAAGGAGGGGAGAGAGCGGGCCGCAACTCATGGGTACAGGCCACTGTGGCCACCCCGGCACTTCCTGCGTTTCGGACCGATGATCGGAACGTTGAACTTTCACTCGAACGTGAACCGAAGACCGACGGACGACGAACTGCGAACGACGGCCCGCTCTCGATCCTCTTCCTATCAAGAATCGTGCCGCGAGACGAAGGGGGTGAGAGCAAACGCGGACTCTCCTATCATGCCCCTATGGACACAACCGCCAGCATCTGGCGAGGCGCAAACTCGAGGGGGACGCCATCCGCCAGCATTACGATCCGCCGCGAGCATCGGCGCCACGGCTATGCCGCCGAAGCGATCACCCTCGTCCTACGCTATTCCCTCCAAGAATTGGGATATCAGCAAGCAACGGTGAACGTCTACAGCGTCAATGACGTATCCGCTCATCTCCACGAGAAGCTCGGCTTTCAGCTGGAAGGTCGTATCCGGCGCACCATCTTCACCGACGGCGAGCACTGCGACGAACTCGTCTACGGCATCACCGCCGCGGAGTTCACTCTACAATCAGCACCACCATCCCCAGCGGCGCCCACGCGTACATCCAGTCGGCGACGTCCATCGGCAAATTAATGCAGCCGTGACTCATCGGCGTGCCAAAGTTGTCGTGCCAGTAGGTGCCATGCAGCGCATGGCCGCGGTCGGTGAAATACATCACGTCCGGCACTTTCGGTACGTTGTAGGACTCGCCGCCGATGACGCCGGCC
>JBJMPB010000677.1:0-6722 GCA_045803455.1 Gemmatimonadales bacterium
TTCAGCTCCTGCACCAGGAGGTCGCGCGATGCGCGGGTCACCGCCCGGATGGTTCCGGTCAGCTCGGCCCTGCGGGGAATGATGTTGTCCGCGGTGCCGGCGTGCATCGTTCCTACGGTGACCACTCCCGGAACGGCGGGATCCAGCCGGCGCGACACCAGCGTCTGCAGCGCGGTGATCAGCGCCGCCGCGCCCACGATCGGGTCGGCAGCTTCATGGGGCCGCGCAGCGTGCGCTCCCTGGCCGGTCAGCTCGATCGTGAAGTTGTCGGTGGATGCGGCGAGCGGTCCCTCCTGGGCCACCACCTGTCCCACCTCGTAGCGCCGGTCTACATGGCCGCCGATGATCACCTTGGCTCCATCGAGCGCGCCGCTCTCCAGTACAGCCGCGGCACCCTCCCCCACTTCTTCCGCCGGCTGGAGCACCACCAAGACGTCACCGTCAGCCGGCGCACCCGCCAGCAGCATGGCCGCGCCGATGGTCCAGGTTGCGTGCACGTCGTGTCCGCACGCGTGCATGACCCCTTTGGTTCTGGAGGAAAAGTCGAGGCCGGTCGCTTCCTCGATCGGCAGGGCGTCGATGTCGCCCCGGATCGCCACGGTGCGGCCTTTGCTCCGGCCGGGGATCCGTCCCACGACTCCGGTTCCCACCACGCGCCGGATATCCGCTACGCCGAGAGATTTCAGTTCGGCCTCGAGCCGCGCCGCGGTCTTCTCCTCTTTCCAGGACAGCTCCGGATTCCGGTGCAGGTCGCGGCGGAGCGCGGTCAGCCGGGCCACCGCTTCGTCGCTGAAGCCGAGTTTCTTCACCAGGGTCAATCGCTGTCCAGGGTGAGCCGGTAAAATCCGCCGGCGGGAGAACGCTCGAATCCGGCCACGCGATATCCGTCCGACAGAAGGCGGAGGAAGACTGGGCGAGTCGACTCCCGCCACTTCCGGGCGGCGGCGGGGTCTCCCACGATCAGCTGCTGAATATCCTGCGGAATCTCCACCACAACCTCCGTCCCGCTTCTTGCTGCCCCCGTTCTCTCAGCCCCACTGCCCCGCTGCCCCTTCGCTCGGTGGCTCAGGGCAGGCTCCTCTGCCCCGCTGACGTCCCACGCCACCACGAATCTGTCCGTCCCGATCCCCTGGTGCAGCGTGCTCCCGGTGTCGGCGCCGTACATGTCCGGCACATAATCGGTGACCCGGGCACCCAACGCGTTGAGGTTCAGATGCGCGTTCCGGGAGACCAACGGATCGAAGGTCCAGAGAATCTGGGTTACGCCCAGCTCCGCCACCAGCGAGCGCTGGTAAAGTTTGAGCCGGCGGCCGATGCCATGGTCCCGCGCCTCGGGCCGTACCGCGAGCATGTCCGACCAGTGCACCAGCTGCCCGTCGCGAATGCCGGTCATGCCGAAGACGAAACCCAGGATCTTCGCGTCGTCTCCCGCGCCGTCGAAGGCCGCCGCGGTGACGCCGCCCAGATATTGCGACACCTTGAGAATCGCCGAGGGAACCCGCTCGCTGAAGCCGGCGCCCCAGGTCTCGTCCTGGATCCGGACGCACTCTTCGTATTCGGCCTGAGTCTCGACCCGGCGAATCACGATTCCCTCACCGGTCATAACCTGCCCCTGCCGTTCCGCAACTCGCCTTGCGCGACTGGAGTGACCCCGCGCCGCCGCCAGATCAGATACGCCGGCGAGCCCAGCAGCAGCACCCCAATCCCCACGGCGGCTCGCCCCGGCTGCGACACGATGGTGTTCAGCACGATGGCCGCGGCCGAGGCGACGAAGAGGATCGGCGTGACCGGGTAGCCCGGCACCCGAAAGGGCCTGGGTGTGTCCGGCTCCTGCCGACGGTAGCGGAAGATGCTGAGCGCGCCCACGCCGTAGAAGATCCAGCCCACAAAGATCACGTAGGTGAAGAGCTGCTCGAAGGTGCCGCTGACGGCCAGCACCATCGACCAGAGGGAGCAGGTCACGATCGCCACCGCCGGCGTGCCGTAGCGGGGATGAATCTCGGCCAGCCCGCGGAAGAAGATCCCGTCCCGCGCCATGGCGAAGAATGCGCGGGGCAGGGTGAGCACCGTGCCGTTGGTCGCGCTCACGATGGAGATCAGGATCATGACCGCGATCAGCTTCCCCGCCCCCGGTCCGAACAGGGTGGCGGTGGCCTCCGCGGCCACGCGGTCTGAGCCCGCGACGCCGGCGGGGCCCAACGCGGCGATGTAGCCGATGCAGGCGAAGAGATAGATCGCCACCAGCGCGGCGGTGCCGATGATGATTGCGCGAGGAAAGGTGCGCTGAGGGTTCTTCACCTCGCCGGCCGAGTAGGTGACGAACTGCCAGCCTTCGTAGGCCCAGAGGGTGGCGATCATCGCCAGCCCGAATCCGGCCAGGAGCGATCCACCCGGTACCGGTGTCGCCACTGGAAGCTCCGATCCGCCGAGCCCGTGACCCCGGAGGAGAAAGAGCGAGCTCAAGACCACGATGCCGCCCACTTTGAGCCAGGTGGTCCAGCTCTGGAATCCGGCGCTCTGCCGCGTGCCCCGCACGTTCAGCACCATGACCACCGCCAGCATGGCCACCGCGGCGAGCCGGCTGGTGAGTGGAGTCAACGACACGAACTGTCCCAGGTACGCGGTGAACGCAACCGCGAGCGTGGCGTTGGTGCCGCTCCCGGTGATGAAGAACATGGTCCAGCCGAAGAGGAAGGCAGGGAAGGGACCGAACCCATCGCGGATATAGATGTAGAGTCCACCCGCCTCCGGCTTCATCGCTCCCATCTCGGCGTAGGTGAGCGCGCCGAGGAGCGACAGCACCCCACCTGCCACCCACACCAGGAGCGAGAGCGACACCGAGCCCCCGGTCTGCCGCATCACCGCGCCGGGGACGATGAAGATGCCGGACCCGATCACCGTGCCGATGGTGATCGCGATCAGCTGGCGAAACCCCAGCAGCCGCGGCAGCTCCTTATGCTCATTCATGCTGTGTCTTCTTCCTCAGTTCCCCGCCTCTCCGCTTCCTCGCTTCCCCTCCTGGCTTCCCGTCTCGCTGCCCATCTGCCCCGCCGCTGCAGTCCCGCACCTCCGTGCTTCCCCGCTTCCAGCGCCAGTTCCCTCACCATTAACCATTCAACCCGCTCCCGATCGACCTCCACTCCGATCCCCGCTCCTGACGGAACCGTCATCATGCCGTCGTGCATGGTCCATTCCGGCGAGACCACGTCCTGCTCCCAGTAGCGCGCGCTGGGCGAGATGTCGCCCGGCTTGGTGAAGTTGGGGAGCGACGCGAGGGCGACGTTGTAGGCACGGCCCACGCCGCTCTCCAGCATCCCGCCGCACCAGACCGGAATCCCTTGCGCGGCACAGAAATCGTGGATCGCGATCGAGGCGGTGAAGCCGCCCACCCGTCCCGGCTTGATGTTGATCACCCGCCCGCTCCCCAGCTCAACCATTTCTCGGGCACGCTCCAGCGACGTAATCGATTCGTCCAGGCAGATCGGCGTCCGGAGCCGATGCTGCAGCTCGGCGTGCTGCCGCAGGTCGTCCCAGGCGAGCGGCTGCTCGATCATGATCAGATCCAGCTCGTCCAGCCGAAGCAGCGGTTCGGCATGTTCCAGGGAATAGGCGTTGTTGGCGTCGGCCATGAGCGGGGCCTTGGGTCCCAGCGCGGTGCGCACCGCCCGGACGTACTCGACATCGGCGCCCGGCTCGATCTTGAGCTTCACCTTTCGATAGCCCTCCTCCAGCGCGCGCCGGGCCCGCTCGACCAATGCGGCGGGCGACGACTGGATGCCCAGCGAAATCCCCACCTCCACCTCTGTCCGGGTACCGCCCAGCAGGCAGGTGAGCGAGACTCCGCGTTGCTCCGCAGCCAGCGCCCACATCCCCATCTCCACCGCCGCCTTGGCCATCAGGTGTCCCCGGAAGTTGTGCTGCAGGGCGGGGAAGATCTCTGCCGGACTGACGAAAGAGCTACCCAGCACCCGCGGCGCCACCCACTGCTCGAGGGCGATCCAGGCGGTGTCGATGGCCTCGCCATTGTAGTTGGGCTCCTCCGGCGCCACGCATTCGGACCAGACCGAAGTTCCCTCGGCGTCCTCCAGCTCCAGCAGCAGAATGCGCCTGCTGGTCTGAGTTCCCGACGAAATCCGGAACGGCTCCTTCAGCGGCAGCAGCAGCTCGCGGAGTGTGAGCCGCTCCAGGCGCAGCGGCTTGCCGTCTCTAGCCAGTGGATTCACAATTGTATACATTGACCCCAACAATGAACCTCCTTCGTCGCCCACGCAAGAGCGCCGATCTGTTCCGGAGCGGATCCATGAGAACCTTCCTTCGCCTTTGTGTTGCCATCGCGCTGATCGGTCCCACCGCGGCCCAGGCTCAGGCCAAGCCGCTGCAGGGTCTCGACGACTACGTCACCAAGAGCATGGCCGACTGGAAAATTCCCGGATTGGCGCTGGCGATTGTGCGGAATGATTCGGTGATCCTGGCCAAGGGTTACGGCGTGAGGACGCTGGGCAAGCCCGACCGGGTGGACGAGCGCACGCTGTTCGCCATCGGGTCTTCCTCCAAGGCCTTTACCTCGCTCGCGGTGGCAATGCTGGTGGACCAGGGCAAGGTCAAGTGGGACGATCCGGCCACCAAGTACCTGCCGGGGTTTCAGCTCTACGACCCGTACGTCACCCGCGAGATCACCGTCCGCGACCTCCTGAGCCATCGCAGCGGCCTCGCCCGGGGAGACATGTTGTGGTACGCGGCCCAGGACCTCCCGCGCGACAGCATCCTCTACCACGTCCGCTACCTCAAGCCCAGTTGGAGCCTGCGCTCCCGCTTCGGCTATCAGAACATCATGTACCTCGCCGCCGGGCAGCTGGCCGCGCGGGTCAACAACAAGACCTGGGACCAGGTGATCCGCGAGCGGATCTTCCAGCCGCTCGGCATGACCTCCAGCAACACCAGCATCAAGGATCTCGAGCGGCTGCCCGATGTCGCCACTCCGCACGAGGAGATCGAGGACACTGTTCGCAACATCCCGTATCACAACATCGACAACATCGCTCCGGCGGGCTCGATCAACTCCAATGCGCTCGATATGGCGCAGTGGATCCGCTTCCAGCTGGCCCGGGGCAAGGTCGGCGGCAAGCCGCTGCTGAGCGGCGGAGCCTTCGATGAGATGCAGACGCCGCAGACGATCATGCCGCTGGAAGGGCCCTGGAAGCTGATGATGCAGGACGCGCACTTCGGCTCCTACGGGATGGGCTGGATCCTCCACGACTATCACGGCCGGAAGATCATCCAGCACGGCGGCAACATCGACGGCATGCATGCGCTGGTGGGATTGATGCCGGAGGAGAAGACCGGCTTGGTCATCATGACCAACCTCGGCGGCAACTTTCTTACCTACGCCCTGATGTACCGGGTGTTCGACGCTTTCCTGAAGAATCCGCCCAAGGATTGGAGCGCTCAGCTGCACAAGGGATTCGAGGAGCTGGTGGCCCAGGGCAAGGCGGAAGAGAAGAAGCGAGAGGCCGGCAGAGTGAAGGGGACCTCGCCCTCATTGGCGCTGGACAAATACGCCGGCACCTACGCGGACAGCATGTACGGCGAGGCGTCGGTGAAACAGGACGGCGGAAAGCTGGTGCTGCGCTACGGCACCATGGTGGGCGACCTGGAGCACTGGCAGCACGACACCTTCCGCGCGATCTGGCGGGAGAAGAGCCAGGGGAAGGGCTTCGTCACCTTCGATCTCGATGCCGATAGCAAGGTGGACGAGATGAAGATGGAGGATGTCGCCGAGTTCAAGCGCAAGCCCGATGTCGTCGACACGATGCCGGCCGTGCAGCTGGCCCAGAGCGATCTCCCCAAGTACACTGGCGCCTTCGCCGCCTCGGGCATTCCGATCACGGCCGAGGTGCAGGTTGTGGGAGGGCAGCTCAAGCTGACTGTGCCGGGACAACCGCCCTACACGCTGGTGCCGGTCAGTGCCACCCGCTTCCGGCTGAGCGGCGGAGACACGCCGGCCGGCTTCTTCCTCGACTACACCATGGACGGCAGCAAGGTGAAATCGGTGAAGCTGGTGCAGCCCGAGCCCCAGCCGACGTTGACGCTGATGCCGAAGGGACGGTGAGGGCGGGCGGACAGGCGGACAGGCGGACAGGCGGACAGGCGGACAGGCGGAGGGGCGGAGTGAGACAGTAATGCGAGGGATGTCACCGTGAGCGCATCGACGCGGCCGGTAAACGCTGTCACCCCGAGCGAAGCGAGGGGGCCGAAACTGCGAGTTGTCCTACTAGCTGCTGTACTCGCGGCCTTCGCCTGTTCCTCTGCGGTCACGTCCGGCTCAGTGGGGATTGCTCCCCAGTCCAGCTACGACGTCGTCATCAGCGACGGCCGAGTGATCGACGGCACCGGCAACGCCTGGTTCTACGGTGACGTCGGCGTGACCAAGGACCGGATCTCCTGGGTCGGGCCTGCGGGCTCCCTGGCCAAGGCCAAGGCCGGGCAGCGGATCGACGCCAAGGGCATGGTGGTGTCGCCCGGATTCATCGACATCCAGAGCGGCTCCTACGACAATTTTCTGGTGGGCGACGGACGCTCGCTCAGCAAGGTGACCCAGGGCGTCACCACCGAGATCATGGGCGAGGCCTACACCCTGGCCCCGTGGAACGACTCGCTGGCTTCCTTCCTGCCTTTCTTCTTTCTCGACGAGGACACCACCGCCGCCCGGGCCGCGCTCAAGG
>JBJMPB010000022.1:0-4426 GCA_045803455.1 Gemmatimonadales bacterium
AGTAGCCTCTTCCTCTAATATGTCGAATCCTCGCCCTTCCACCCGTCCGGGGCAGGCCCCGCCCAGGCATTTCGTGCTGGCCCCACGAAACCTCATCATCCTGGCGCTGGCGGTTCTCGTGCTGGTAGTCGGGTATCTGACACTTCGAGCCGGTCACCCCAGTGCGGCTGCGGTGATCTTGGTCTTCGGTTATTGCGTGCTGTTTCCGGTCGGCATCGCGTTGTAGCCCGGGGTGTTGCTCGTCACGGCACGGTCTCTGCAATACCGCTAAAAACTTAGCAGCCGTGTCGCTCGATCAGGGCGAATAGCTCAGCTGGTTCAGAGCGCCTGCCTTACACGCAGGATGTCGGGGGTTCGAATCCCTCTTCGCCCACTCCTTCCCGCATCAGGGCGGGACTGTGTTGGTCCGAGAGGGCCGTCTTGTTGGGGAGATCCAGAATGTACCTGTCCCGGTTCGTTGGATTTGCTGCGGTTGCGGCTGCGCTGTCCGCCCCTCTCGCTGCGCAAGGCATACCTCGCGGTGCTCGCACCACCCAAACGGTGACGAATGCTCCGCGGCTGATGGTCGCAAACCCCTTCGCGAATGCTCCGGGGGACTCGGCGAACGCGGTGCATGTCGGGACCGCGATGCGTCAGGAGATGAAAGACATCGTGGGCCGAAACTTCAACGTGATCGAACAGACCCAGATGAACGACGCGTTGAAACAATACGGCTATCCCATCGATGCCATCCTGAGTCCACCACTGGCCACCACCCTGGCCAAGAACATTCAGGCCCGCGTTATCGTGACGGGCACCCTCGCCAAGGCGAACAACGGCCGGCCAACCGTAACCGCACGGCTGATCGGGGTGAACGATGACGCAGGGAACGTGGTGACGCTGACTCAGGGCCAGGGCCAGTCGCCGGAGGACTTTGGGAAGCAGATCGCGAAGGCCCTGGAGCCGGCGGTGAAGTCGCTGCCCGACGCCAAGGCCTGCGTGGACCAGCGCACCACCAAGCCGGATAAGGCACAGGACGCAGCGCAAAAGGCGATCAAGGCCCTTCCCAATCATGGTCTGGCGGAGTTCTGCCTGGCCCAGATTGCCGCGGACAAGAAGGCTCCTCGCGGGGAAGTGGTCAAACACCTGCAAGCGTCGGCCAAGGGAGATCCGCTCAGTCTTCCCGTGTGGACCGCCTTGGCCGGTCAGTATCAGCAGGCGAATGACACCGCCAACACGCTGGTGGCCTTTGGAAAGATGCTTACGGTAGCCCCGACCAACCAGAAGCTGCGGGAGGAGCTGTTCAAGTACTTCCTGCAGTCCGGACATCCGGAAACAGCCAAGGCCATAGCCGATTCAGGCCTCAAGCTGGATCCCTACAATGCCGACCTGTACGACCTCAAGAGCAACGCCTGCCTGTTCCTCGGTGACTTCAAGTGCGCCGTGGATGCGTTGGAGACGATGTATGCTACCGACTCCACCAAGGCGGACACCCTCTTCTTTACCAAGATCTCGGCAGCGGCCGCCGAGGGTGAGAATCCGGATAAGGTCCGATTGCTCAAATGGTCGCAACTTGGCGTGCGGAAGTACCCCAACAATCCGACGCTGCTGGGATACGTGAACAAGGGGTACCTGATGAACGGCCAGACGGATAGCGTTGTGGCCGTCACCAATCGCATTATCGCCAAGGACACCACGGAAACCGGCGTGATTGCCGCGCTGGCTGCAGCTCAGGCGCTGATCGTGCCTCCGGATCAAGCTGCCAATGCCCAGCGGACCGACTCGGCGGGCAAGCCGGCTCCGAAGGATTCTGCCGCAGGCTCCACCGCGGCGGTTCGGCCGGATTCCGCTCCGGCCGGCGCGGCTAAGGACTCGAGTTCCGGCGGTGCTGCCGGAGGCAATCCGTCCGGATTCACCCCCCGTCCCAAGGAGGCGGTGCCATTCCTCGAGTTCGCTATCAAGCATGGAGATCCGCAGCGCAAGGAGCAGGCGGCCGCTCTGCTGTACACCGGCGCCGCGCCGCTCCTGCAGCAGCCACAGGATCTGCAGGGAGCCGAGCAACTGCTGCGCCTCTCGGCCCAGTCCGCCAACCCGGCTGGGAAAGTGCAACCGGCAGCGAATTACCTGCTTGGTTTGGCTCTCCTGTTCCAGGTGCCGCAGATCGATCCCGTCACCGAAAAGCAGAAGTCATGCGATGGGGCCAAACAGGAGCAGGCGCTGCTGGCCGGTGCTGACTCGGCTCTGACGGCTGGTCGCTCAGTGAATCCTCAGGCGGTGGACAAGAATCTCGGCATCATCAAGAAGTACACGCCGAGAATCAATTCCATGCTGAAGGCGTACTGTAAGGGGGAGAAGAAGAAGGCCTAAACGGTGAGGGTCTCACCCTAGACCCTCCCTCTGTTACCGCCTATATTCCCGCTCCCTAACGGGGGCTGTAGCTCAGCTTGGTTAGAGTGCCGCACTGTCACTGCGGAGGTCGCGGGTTCGAGCCCCGTCAGCCCCGCTCGCTCCTCGTAGCCACCTCACCCCGTCCCCCCGGACGGGGTGTTGTGTTTCAGCCCTTCAGAGCTCGCATGTTCGAACCCGAAGCAAAGTATCATGTGCCGGTGCTTCTCACGCCGGTGCTCGAAGCTGCCCGGGGAGCACGCCGGGTGGTCGATGCCACACTGGGGGATGGCGGCCACGCAGCGGCACTCCTCGGCATGGGCGCGCAGGTCCTCGGGATCGACCGGGACCCGGACGCGATTGCTGTCAGCCGCAGACGTCTGGGCGAGAGCCACATACAATATTTCCAGGCCTCATACGGCTCCCCCGAGGCGCTCGACGCGGTGGCTCGCTTTGAGCCGGATTTCATCCTCCTGGACCTGGGGGTTTCTTCGCGCCAACTGGACGATGAGGATCGCGGTTTTACTTTCCGTCCTGGTGCGCCGCTCGACATGCGGATGGGCTCTGCCGACAATACGGCGGCCCTCCTGCTGAACGAAGCCGGCGCCGCTACCCTCGAACAGATTTTCCGGGATTACGGAGACGAACGGCGAGCACGGCGTCTGGCGGCCGAGATCGTGCGACGCCGGCAACGGCAACGCTTCAGCACCAGCGACGACCTGGTCAACGCCATCCGCGCGGTGTTGGGGCCCCAGAGTGGACCAGGGGACTTCGCTCGGATCTTCCAGGCGGTCCGGATCGCGGTGAATCGAGAGCTGGAAGATTTGGAGCGGGCTCTTCCAGCCCTTCGCGACGCACTCAAGCCGGAGGGAAGGCTGTCGATCATTACCTATCATTCCGGCGAAGATCGGCTGGTAAAGCACGCCTTCCGCAGCTGGAGTACCGGCTGCGTCTGTCCACCCGGCCTTCCGGTCTGTATCTGCGGCTCCAAGCCACTGGGCCGGGTGCAGCCACGTAAGCCCGTGATCCCTGGCAGCCAAGAGTTGGAGGCCAATCCGCGGTCGAGGAGCGCCAAACTCCGAACCTTCGTGGTCGATGCTTCGACTTAGGGGGCGTCATTGGGTGTTGCTGTGGCTGCTGGTATTTCTAGGCGGTGCCTTGATCGTGGTCGGCCGTCAGACTGCGGCGTTCAGGACCGCTCGCCAGCTTCGTGATCTGCGCGAAATCCGCGGCAGTCTGGAGGCACGGCGAGCAGAGCTGGAGCGCCGGATCCGGGTGGCCTCGAGCCGGGAGGTGCTGGTGCCGGTAGCTCGCCGGGGCCTGGGACTCCATGAGCCGGCCGACTCGGAGTTTGTGCTCTTTGCCGTTCCCTCGCCTGCGGCTGGAGTGAGTCGCTGATGGCCAAGCCGCTGGTTCGGATCGCGGCGGTTCAGCTTGGCTTTGTCCTGGTGATTGCAGCCATTCTCGCCCGTGCGGCGCAGCTCCAATTATTCCAGGGAGATCGGTGGGCGGAGCAGGGGCGGCGGCAGCGGACCGAGCGCGCCGTGCTTCCCGCCAGGCGTGGGGGGTTGTTCGACCGAAACGGCGTTCCGCTCGCGATCAGCCAGGAGTTCTACCACGTCGGGATCGCTCCTAACGAGCTGATAGACGTTCGTTCCACCGGACAACTGATCAGCCGCCACCTCGGCATTCCCTGGTCAGGGCTCTCCCGGGATCTGCGCTCCGGTAAGCGATGGGTCTACTATCACGGGCCGTTCAGCGCTAGCCAGGTGCAGTCATTGCGCCGGGTCAGCGGTATTCATCTGAGTCAGGATTACCAGCGCTTTTACCCCTCGCGACTCCTGGCCCGGCCCATCATCGGCGGACTTTCGTCAGAGCGGGAGAGTGGCGCCGCAGGACTCGAGCTCTCACTAGACTCGATCCTCACCGGCGCTCCTGGAGAGGCGGTGCTCCTCAAGGACCGTGCTGGCCGCCGCTACGATTCGCCGGCTCGAGTTATCCGGGAGCCCGTGGCGGGCAACGACGTCGTTCTCACGATCGACGCGGAGCTTCAGGAGATCGC
>JBJMPB010000097.1:0-2946 GCA_045803455.1 Gemmatimonadales bacterium
TATGTCGCGGAAACCCGCTATAGCTGGGGCGGGCTGGCGTTCCCGTTCAGCGGAGGGTCGAGGGCAATAGGCATTCAGATCGGAACCTACGGGTTCAAAGACCAGCAGGTGTACACGGTCGAGCAGCCCGAGGGCACCGGCTCGGTGTATTCCGTCAGCGAGACCTTCGCCGGACTGACGTTCTCCCAGAACTTCTCCGACCGGTTTTCCGCCGGCGTCACGGCCAAGGGCATATTCGACAACCTCGGCAACGCCTCAGGCAATGCCTTTGCCGTGGACTTCGGCACCAGCTTCCACTCGGCCCTCAGCGGCCACCCGGTTCGCTTCTCCTTCGTGGTGGCCAACCTGGGAACCAACCTCACCTATAGCGGAGAGGCGCTGGAGACGGCGACCCCTCGGGACCCCATTCCGGGGGAGCCGGACGTCCCATCCAACGGCCAGCCCTCCGAATTCAGGACGACCGGGTATAACCTGCCCACGACCTTCCGGGTGGGCCTGGCGTACGACCTGATTACCGGAGACAACAACCGGCTTACGCTGATCTCCGACTTCAACCAGCCCAACAACAACAGCGCCGGTTTCTCCGCCGGTGGCGAATGGATGTCGGAGCGGTTGGCCGGGTCGAACTTCGGATTTGCGGTCCGGGGCAGCTACAGCTACACCGGGGCCAATAATCTGGACCCGATCGATCCCAACACCACGGCGCTGGGCGACGAGGAGACCCTTCAGGGTCTCGCGTTCGGCGGCGGGCTCAATTACGGCAGCGGCAACTTCAATCTGGGCCTTGACTATGCCTGGAAGTACCTGGGCGTGCTCGGGGGAACCAACTTCTTCAGCGTCAGCTTCGGTTGGTAGCATCGCTGTGAGGGGCGGTCTCCGGATCGCCCCCGTTTGCAGAAGGTATTCAATGAGTAGCTTTTCGAAATTGATCCTGGTGGTTGCCTGTGCCGGCGTCCCCCTGGGTCTCGCCGCCGATCAGCGCGACTCGGGTGTGGTGCTGCGGGCAGTTCGTTTCTATCGGGCGGATCAGGACCGAACCCGGGTCAAGGGTCTGGTCCAGATCCCCATCGCGTCACTCCAGCCGGCAAAGCAGGGCGGGCAGGCCAGCTATACCGTGGCAGTCCGGGTGGCAGACTCGACCGGGCTGGCTCTCTACCAGCAGTCGTGGCAGAGTCACGCCACTGTAGTGGGAGACTCCAACGCATACACGGTCGAGATCGTAGACTTTGCAGTGGCTCCCGGGAAATACCGGTTTGAGGTGGCGGTCGAAGACTCGGTTTCCGGCCGCAAGCTGAGCAGCGCTACGGATCTGCAGGCGTTGTCGGATTCCAGCGTTGCATCGGATCTGCTGATCGCTCCCGAAATGCGGCTGGCAACCGCGAACGACACGGTACCCCGCCCGGGAGAGTTCCGGACCGGCAACAACCTGGTCACCGCAACCGCCCGGGTGCTGCTCACGCCCTTGCGCGCCACCGTGTTCTATCTGCTGGAGGCGTACGCTGAGCGGGATGCCGAGGGCACCCTGGGGGTGGCCATCCGAGACTCGGCGGGAAAAACCATCATGAAGACCCCGCCTCTCGCGGTGAAGGTCACGGCGGGGGGGAGCGTCTTGAAGGGGCAGCTCGATCTCACAGGCTTGCCTCCCGGCAGCTACGTCATGAGTGCTGACCTCAACCTGGGGGGCCGCACCACCCAGCGGTCAGCCGACTTCACCATGGCGGGCTTGGGTGAGACCCTGGCCAAGGATGCCTCCCGCCGGGAGGCTGAGCGGGTCAGCGACGAAGGGTACTTCGGCCAGATGTCCGGGGAGGATCTCGAGGCGGCCGACGCCCCTTTGCAATACATCGCCGAGCCGAGAGAGCTCTCCGCCTGGAGTGACAAGCTCAGCCTCGACGCCAAGCGCCGGTTTCTGATCAACTTCTGGAAGAAGCGGGATCCTACTCCCGGTACCGACAGGAACGAGCGGCGCGAGGCCTACTACGCGGCGGTGGATTACGCCAACAAGACTTTCAGGGAAGGCGGCAGGAATCCGGTCTCGGGATGGCGGTCGGACCGGGGGAGGATATACGCCAAGTACGGACGACCGGACCAGGTGTTCCGGGAGCAGCAGAAGGGACGGGCTCCACCGTATGAGGTGTGGAGCTACGCCAAGGGGAAAGGCGATTACTACATCTTTGCCGACCGGTCTGGGTTCGGGGCCTTCACCCTGATCAAGTCCAGCGATCTGAAGGAAACCGGGATCCCGGGATGGGCCGACATTCTCGGCGGTCCGGCAGTAACCGATATAGCGCAGTTCCTGGGTATCGATCTCACGTCGGGCAACCGGTTTTGAGCCCGATCCTTGAAGAGTTGACCAACGCAGTCTCCAACAGTCTCACTCGATGAGGTGCCGAGTATGAAGCGTTCGATGTGCGGTTTAATTGTGCTCGCGGCAGTCGCCGGTCTTGGGTCCTGCGGTGGAGATCCGACCGCGGACTCAATTGGGGTAGGCGAGCACATCGTGGCCGATCCCACGACCGTATTCGTGGATGAGGGAGCATCGGAGTTCGTCGTCGTTCAACTGCTCGACACCCTCGGCAACCAGCAGGCCGCCGACTTTGAGGTTCAGAATGTGGGGGCGGGGATCACGGTGGAGAAGGACACCACCTACCTCCAGACCACCATTGGAACCAACCTCGAGACCGCCAGTCGTTTCATCGTCGGTGGTCAGACGCCGGTGGCCACCACCTTTGATGTCGTGAGTGGAGGGGTAACTACCACTGTTCCGGTCAAGGTGGTCCCTGCGTCATTTGCCGCGACCTTCTCCAACCTCGCTCCGGTCCAAAACGAGGTGGTGACGATAACGGCGGCGCCCGGATACAAGTTCCGCCCTGACGCAAACGTCGAGTTTGACGGAGCTCCGTCGGTAGTCACTGTAAGGTCGCCGGATAGCACCTCATTCAGCTT
>JBJMPB010000321.1:0-3540 GCA_045803455.1 Gemmatimonadales bacterium
TCCTCGTCGGCCTGAACTGAGCCCGCCTCTGCCTCATGGCCAAATCCAAATCCACCGGTAAGAGCTCAAAGGGTAAAGACCAAGGCCCCGAAGTTCTGAGCGTCAACGGACATGAAGTTGCGGTCACCAATCCGGGAAAAGTTCTATTTCCTGACCGGCAGTACACCAAGCTCGACGTGGTCAGATACTATCTCGCGGTCGCCGACGGAGCTCTACGCGGCGCGGGGGGCCGACCAAACATGCTGGTGCGCTATCCTAATGGCATCGCCAGCGAGCATTTCTATCAGAAGCGTGCCCCCGAATCACGGCCTCCCTGGATCGAGGTCGTCTCGCTCCGCTTTCCCTCGGGTCGGAGCGCCGATGAGGTGGTGCCGAGAGATGCCGCGGCTCTGGCCTGGCTGGCCAACCTCGGCTGTCTCGAGCTGCATCCCCATCCGGTCCGGGCCGATGACCTGGAGCACCCCGATGAGCTCCGGGTCGACCTCGATCCGGTACCGGGAGTGAGCTGGCAGCAGGTGCGTGACGTAGCCGAAGTGGTGAACCAGACGCTTCGCGAGTTCGGCCTGACCGGGTGGCCCAAGACCTCGGGCTCGCGCGGCATCCATGTGAATGTGCGGATCGAGCGCCGGTGGAGCTTCGATCAGGTTCGGCGTGCCGCTCTGGCCCTGGCGCGGGAGGTGGAGCGACGCGCCCCAACTGTCGCCACCAGCAAATGGTGGAAAGAGGAGCGGCACGGGGTGTTCGTGGACTACAACCAGAACGCCAAGGACCGGACCGTGGCCTCCGCCTACTCGGTACGCCCCAGGCCTGAAGCGCCGGTGTCTGCTCCGCTCAGCTGGGAAGAGGTGGAGACCTGTGAGCCGGGCGACTTTACTCTGGCCACGATGCCGGCCCGCTTTGCCGGCATCGGCGACCGCCATGCCGCCATCGATGACCACGCCGGGTCACTCGAGCTTCTCCTGCAGCTGTCGGCCGAACACGAGCGCGGGGGCTGGGGCGACGCGCCCTGGCCACCCCACTACCAGAAACAGGAGGGTGAGCCGGCCCGGGTGCAGCCCTCGAAGCGGCGAACTTCGAAGTTTCCCTTGATCGAGATCGGCCGCGCTCAGCGGAAGGAAGAGGCGCTTGCCGGATTGGAGCGCTGGAAGGAGCGGCATCCTCAGGCCGCTTCACACCTGGAGCCCGCCGACGTGCTGGTCGACGCCATGCGCGGACGTTTCACTACCTGGACCCGGATCCGGGTTAACCTGCAGCACGTCCCGCCCGACCTCCGGCCGGTTCAGGAGCCGCTCGACCCCGACGAGAAGACTTTCTCCAAATCGTAGGCTCGGGTGACCTCGAGCTGATCGTAGCGGCAGTCCTTCGGATCCTTATCAGGTCGCCAGCGGAGGAACGTGGTGGCGTGGCGGAAGCGGTCGCCTTGCAGGTGATCGTATTTGACCTCTACCACCCGCTCGATCCGAAGCGGTTCCCAGGAGAGATTCTTCCCCGCGCTCCAGCGGCTCTGGGCGCCCGGCATGCGGTCGGTTTCACTCCCATCTGCCTGGGCCCAGTCCTTCCACGGATGCTGCTCGAAGGCGTTTTTCTGAAGCGGGGCCAACTCGGTCGCGAGCTGCCGCCGCATGGCCATGGTGAATGACGAGGTCACGCCGACGTGTTGCAGGACGCCTCGGTCGTCGTAAAGACCCAGCAGCAACGATCCCACCACACCTTTTCCCGTCTTGTGCCAGCGGAACCCCGCCACCACGCAGTCGGCCGTGCGCACATGTTTGATCTTCAGCATGGCCCGCTTGCCCGGCTGGTAACGGCTGTCGGCCGGCTTTGCTATCACCCCATCCAGGCCGGCACCCTCGAACTGATCCAGCCATTGAAGCGCCTTCTTCCGGTCGGTGGTTGTGGGGGTCAGGTAGACCGGAGGGCCCAGCTTGGCCGCGAGGCGCTCCAACTGGCGCCGTCTCTCATGCTGCGGAGCGTCCATCAGACTCTTCCCATCCATCGCCAGGAGATCGAAGGCCACAAACGAGGCCGGCGTCTCCTTCGCCAATTTGGCTACCCGCGAGGCCGCCGGGTGTAGCCTGAGCTGCAGCAGGTCGAAGTCGAGCCCGTGCGGGGTCATGATCACGATCTCGCCGTCGAGAACACATCCGGGAGGCAACTCCTTCAGCAAGCTCTCGTGCAGCTCAGGGAAGTAGCGATCGAACGGCCGCAGGTCCCGGCTCTGGATGTACACGTCGGAATCGCTGCGAAATACGATCGAGCGGAAGCCATCCCACTTGGGCTCATACAAGAAGTTGCCTTCCGGCGGCAGGGCGTCGGCCAGCTTGGCGAGCATTGGTTCGATCGGAGGCTGTGCTCCGGTAGTATCTCCGGATTTGGGACTCATAGTTCTCAAGTTACTCCAGCTGGCACACACCGGAATCCCGCTGCTGCTTCGCCGTTACCAGCTCAGCCAGTAACTCGCCTTGACGGCGAGCACGTTCCGAGACTCGCCGCCGGCGAAGAGCGCGTTCACATCCCGACTCAGCCGCAGGTTTCCGAAGGAGTCGTCATTCGCCCGGTTCTGCTGCCATACCAGGAACAGAGTCGACCCGGGGCTCCACTCCCAGCGCAGTACCGCGTTGGCCCTCAGTGAGCGGATGGTGAAATCCTGGGGGGGAACGGTGAACGAAGCTCCACCGTCGCCCGGGTCGATCTCGGTTCCTTCGCTGGTCGGCCTGACGGTGCCCTTGTCTCGACCGTAGACCGAGAAGTCGTAGGTCCGGGGAGTAGAGAATTCCTTCAGGTCGGTAAAATCACCGGCAGAAATCAGGGGCTGAAAGAAGAACTGCAGGCTCAGCGCGGGAGTGAAGGTCCAGTCCAGCCGGGCAATCATGGACAGCTCGCGCTGATCGAGGGTGGCAAAGATGTAGCGAGAGCCGAAAGTCGCGGTTGCCACTGGGTCCGGCACCGTGGTGACGTACTGTGACCGAGTCCGGTTCAAGGTGAGCGCAGGGCCCAGGCTCAGGTGAAAGGCGGATGAGGGGCGGATGCCGAGGGTCAGGTCGGCCTTGGTCTGATGCTCGTCAGCAGCAGTCCAGGAATAGGTAAGGTTTCCGGTCAACCTGGTGGTCTTCCGGGTATCTGAATTCACCGTCACCCGCACGTCGCGGGAGTGCGGCTGTCGAGCGAGCGGTCCACCCCGGGTCAGCCGGTCGTCGTAGATCGGCGGCGCATAGTCTCCCCGCAGCTGAAAGTCCCAGAAATTTCTGAGCTGGGCCGCAAAGATGAGTCCGTAGGACCCGAAGATCAGATCGCCGTCGAAGTTCCACTGGTGGTTGGTAAACGGGAAGATCTGATAGTTACGGAACACCTTGCCGGGCTGATGCTCATGGTACTCCAGGTCGGTGGAGATGCCGCGAGATGAGGCATCCGACTGGAAGCCCAGGTCGTTCGACTCGAAGGCGGGACTGACCTCCTGATACACCAGGCCGCCCTGCCAGTGGCGCCCACTATTCTTGCCCAGGGCGACCTGATAGGAGTAGCCGGTGAGCGAGGTCCGGG
>JBJMPB010000376.1:0-11146 GCA_045803455.1 Gemmatimonadales bacterium
GCGCCTCGGCCTCGATCTCCTGAGCGCAATCGGCGCGGCACACCGGCGAGGCGTCACCCACCTGGATATCCAGCCGGAGAACATCGTCGTGCTGCCCGACGGCTTTGTGCTGACCGGCTTGGGAGTCACGGCGTTCCCCGACTCCGGAGACGACCTCTACCATACCGGACTGATTCTCTATCAGGCGCTGACCGGCCGGGTCTGGCCGGGCGCTCAATCACCGAGGCTCAAGAGGTGGGCCGGCGTGCCAGCCCGTTTGCGAGCGCCGCTCTCCCGTGCCCTGGACGCGAATCCGGCAAAGCGCTGGCCCGACGCGCCGTCGTTCGCCCGCGAACTGAAGGACGCATCCACCCGCTCGCGCGTGCGCGGGCGCGTGCTGGGAGCCACCATCGCGGTCGGTCTGCTCCTGGCGGTCTCAGCCTGGTGGCCGGCCAGAGCGGCGCGAGCTCCGGCTCCGATCCCCCGAGAGCTCGCGATCGTTCCTTTCGAGTCCGCCGACGGCGGCAATGATGGCAGAGACCTGGCCCACCTGCTGCAGCTCAACCTGGACAATCTGCCGGGGCTCTCGCTCACCTCGGCACGCCGAGTGAACCAGTGGTCGGATCGGCGCGGCCGTGCTTCAGTCGCGGGAGAAACGGCTCAGGCAGCGCGGGAGCTTCGGGCGCACTGGGTGACGCACGGCGTCGTAGAGCATCAGGGCGACAGCCTGCGGGTGCGAGTCACCTTATATGAAGGAGGCGGCCGGGTGACCCCGCTGCCTGAAGTGAGATCGCACCAGGCGGATCTGGGAGGATTGAGCGATACGCTGGCGCTGAAACTCGTCCGGTCCATTGCGCCTCAGCTGGCCGCCTCGTATCGAGTGGTCGGCGACCTCGGGAACGAGCCGCTGCCTGCCTTGCGTCAGTTTGTTCAAGGCGACGAAGCGTTCGACCGGGATCAGTGGGCCCGGGCGGAACAGCACTTCGAGGCTGCCCTGGCGCTCGATTCCAGTTTTGCGCTGGCCGCCTGGCGCCTGGCCAATGTACGTGTCCTGCGGCGAGTACCGGCAACAGATCTCGAGCCGCTCTATCAACGCCCAGGAGCAAGGCTGCGCCCGCTGGATGCGTTGCTCATTGCGGCGCTGCGGCAACCGAACATCGCCGAGCGGCTGCGGCAGCTCGAGCTCGCCATCGCGCGCTTCCCCGAGGACGCGTACGCCAGGTGGGTGTACGCGGAAGAAGTCTTCCATCGAGGCCCGCTGACCGGGCGCACGCTGGCGGATGGCGCTCGGGCCATGGGCGATGCCATCGCGCAGGACTCGCTGCTGGCGCTGGCATACGACCATCTGGTGTGCGCCAGGATCCGGCAGGGCGAGCGCGAGCGTGCCCGAGAACTGCTGGCATTGCGGCAGGGCATAACGTCCGATCCTTCGCCCGGTGACCCGGACGTGCTGGCGCTCTCGCGACTGGCTTATGACGAGCGGTTCGCTCCCGCGCGCGCCGGGCTCAAGCATCGGCTTCTCTCCTGGACCGCGGATTCGGTTCAGCTGGATGGCGTCGCCCGGCTCTTCCGCACGGGGGTCTCCTGGTTCGACATCCCCGAGTCGCAGCTGGCGCTCGGCAGAGTGCTGCTCACGACCGGAACGCCGGACCGGGAGCGGCGGGCGAGCGCCCATGTCGGCCGGGCGCTGGCGCTGATGACCCTCGGACGTCCGGCCGAGGCGACCGCAGAGCTGGATGTCGGTCTGAATCTGCTGGACAACCGCGAGGCGGCACTGGAGCAGGCCGAGTGGAGAGTTGCCCTGCGAGGCTTTGGGCTGCCCGTGGCTGGGAGCGGTAAAGTCTGGCACTCCAGGCTCGTGGCGATGGCGGGCGACTCCCAGTTGGGTCACCGGGCCGAATGGGTGCTCGCGCTGGCCTCGTATTTCACATCCGAGACTGGAGCCCTGGAGCGCTGGCGAGCACGACTCCAGTCTCGGGGACCCATAGCGCGGGACCTGGAGCATTTCGCGCGAGCGATGACGCTGGCCTCAGGGAAGCAATGGAAGGAAGCCCTGGCGCTCTCCGATTCTCTGGACACCGCCATGAACGCCACCCGTCCCGCCGATCCCTTCGCTCGATCGGCCTTTCATCTGCTGCGAGGAGACTGGTCACTGGCCCTGGGCGACACCGCACGGGCCGAACGGGAGTGGCGCTGGCACGAGAACTCCGACATCGTCGGCTGGCCCACCGGCTTTCCCCAGGCAGGAGAGATCGATGGAATGCTCGGCGTGCTCGCCCGACTGCGGCGAAGCCGGCTACTCCTCCGTCCCGCTGCGTCGGCGGTCGAGCGCAAGTATGGCTGCGCAATGGCAGGCCGGGTCGTAGAGCTCTGGTCGGGTGCTGAGTCCGTGATGAATCCTCTGTTGGAGGAAGCGCGAACGCTTTCACGGAGCTGCGCGACGTGATTTCGGGTCAGACGCTGGGATTGATCGAGCTGAGCGTCGACGGCGCCCCCGCTCCGCCCGAGCTCCTTTGGCGTAAGCATCTCGCGTTGTTGATCTATCTCGCCCGCTCCCCGCGAAGCAGAAGCCGAGACCATCTGGTGGCTCTCCTGTGGCCGGAAAAGCCGGAGACCGCTGCCCGCCACTCGCTCACAGCCGCCGTCAGCCTGTTTCGTCGCTATCTGGGAGACAGCTCGGTCATAACCGAGGCTGGACGATTGCGTCTCGCACCCGAGACCGTCAGCCTGGATCTCGAACGACTCGAGAGCCTGGCAGACTCGGGCGAATGGGAGCAGGCGGCCGAGCTGGTGAGAGGTGACTTCCTGGAAGGCTTCTCGGTCCCATCGGCTCCCGGATTCGACGACTGGCTCGAGCAGGAGCGCACGGCGGTTCGCAAGCGCTCGGTGGAAGTGCTCATCAACCACGCCGAGCAGCTGATCCGCTGGGGTCGGGCGCCGGAGGCCATCCCCGTGGCGGCCCGGGCTCTGGCGCTGGACCCAACATCGGAGCCGTCCATTCAGTCGTTGATGAAGAGTCTGGTCCTTGCCGGTGACCGCACCGGCGCGCTCGAGCAATTCGAGAGATTCTCTGCTCGGCTGCGGGATGAGTTGGGGACCACTCCGAGTGCAGAGACCCGCACGCTGGCGGAGCGAGTACGGCAGGAGCGATGGATCCGACCAGTAGCGTTAGGCAGAAGGAAAGAAGATAGCGGCCTGGTTCGCTTCACCCTGGTGGGCAGAGAGGCAGAGCTTTCGCAGCTGCTGGAGACCGCCCGGCTCGCCCAGGCCAACCGGCATGCGGCTGCCTTGTTGATCGAGGGCGACAGCGGAAGCGGCAAGACCCGTCTCTCCGAGGAGCTGCTCTCTCGTCTCCGCCTGGACGGTGTGGGGGTAGCCGCAGTTCGGGCGGTCGCGGCCGATGAGGAACAGGAATGGGGTGGCGTCTTCGCGTTAGCCCGGAGCGGTCTGGTCAACATGCCCGGGGTGGCGGCGGCGCATCCTTCGGCGCTCGCGGCATTCACCGAGCGGTTGGGCGAATGGCAGGATCGCTTTGGGTCGGTGCGGCCGAACGAGAGGCCGTTCTCACCTGGACGTGCGCTCAGCGAGGTGCTCCGAGCCGCCGCCGATGAGCAGCCGGTGGCGTTGGCGGTGGATGACGCCCATTGGCTGGATCACGCTTCGCTGCTCGCCTTGATCGCAATGCTGCGGGACCTGTCGTCCGCCCCTCTGCTCCTGGTCTTGGCGGCTGACCTTCACCCCGGCAGAGCGGAGCTGGACGAGGTGCGCACCCATTTGGGTCGGGATCTTCATGGCGACGCGGTAACGCTCTCGAACCTCGATGGAAACGCGCTCCGATCTCTGGCGCAGCTCATGCTGCCGCGCTACGGCGATGAAGAGATCGAGCGGGTGGTCCGTCGAGTCGCACTCGATTCCGCCGGTCTGCCGCTGCTCGCCGTCGAACTCTTCCAGGCTATTGCTCAAGGAATGGATCTTCAGGGCACTGGCGGGGCCTGGCCGGAGCCGCTGAGGACGCTGGATCAGACTCTCCCGGGTGATCTGCCCGATGTCGTGGTGGCGGCGATTCGCATTGGATTTCGCCGGCTGAGCCACGGCGCGCAGCAGGTGTTGTCACAGGCCGCGGTGCTGGGCGACCGGATCTCGCCCGAGCTGCTGTCGCGGATTGTTGGGATGGCGCCGGAAGAGCTGTCGCCGATTCTGGATGAGCTGGAGTGGCACCGCTGGCTGATCTCGGAGACCCGAGGCTACGGCTTTGTGGCGCGAGTGGTGCGTCAGGTCATCGCGCAGGACATGCTGACACCGGGACAGCGCCAGCGGGTGATGGAAGCGGCAGCGCGCGTGTCCGGTAATTAAGGTGAAGTAGGATTCCAATCAGGAGCCGACTCCTCCCCCGGTGCATCGGTCACCTGGTGAAGACCGGTCCCGTCCAGGTTGACTACAAACATCTCACTCGGTCCTGCCGGCACCCAGCCCGCCGGGGTGAACCGGGCAAAGACAAGGGACCGTCCGTCCGATGACCAGGACGGCGAGCTCCCTTCGACCTGCAGCGCTGTGCGGCCGCTCCCATCGGCGTTCATGACTTCGAGCGCCATACCGTCCCGAACAGGGATCGTGCTGGTGTTTGCGGATGAGAAGGCGATCCGCTGGCCGTCCGGTGACCACGCCGGCCCGAAACAGCGCAGGTCGCCGGTAGTCAGAAATTCCTGTCCGGTCCCATCGGCATTCACGACTCCTATCAGGCCGTACTCAAAGAGGCCGTGACCCCGATAGAACACGGAATAGGCAATTCGCTGCCCGTCGGGAGACCAGGCCAACGCGTCGATATCCATACATTGGACTAGGGTATAGTCGCAGGGGACATCGAAGATCAACGTCGGCTCGGAGCCGTCCACTTTCATGACGAACAGGTCCCGGTTGCCCTGGGGGCCGCTGGCTCCGAACGCAATTCGAGTCCCGTCGGGTGAGACATCGTACAGGCCACCGAAGCGGTCGAGCACCAGGTGGACGCCGCTCCCGTCGGCGTTCATGGCGTAGAGGCCCGAGGTCCCGGCGCCGCTGCGATTACGGGAGAGGAAGTATATCAGCCGGCCGTCGCGCGACCACGACGGGTCAAAATCGGCATGCGCCGAATCGGTTAACCGTGTCAGCCCCGTGCCGTTTGCGTTCACGACATAAATGCCAGCACCGGCGCTGTCCCCTGCCTGAAAGACGATCTCAGTGCCCCTCGGAGTCACCACCACCTGAACCGTGTCCTCGTCGTCACCGTCCGGACCGGTGCAGGAGAGCTGGTAGGTGGTGGTAGCCATGAGATCTTCAACCGTTGCTGAGCCGGTGGTGCCGGTCCAGCCGCCCGGAGTGATCAGACACGAGGTGGCATTCTCCGAGCCCCAATCCAGAGTGAAGGTCGAGCCGGCGACAACCGTCAGTGTCTCATCGGTACCGTTGGCCTTGATGTCGGCCACAACCACCCTGGCCGACGGCTCAGTGCCGTCGCAGGCGATTAGCAGCAGTAGCAGACTGGCCGACAGTGCTCTGGCGTGGAGCGAGGCGCTCACGCTGGAACCTTTCGCTGGCATTCGGTCGCGATGCGTGCCGTATCAGTAGGAATGTAGATCGCGATCGCCTGGCCGTTAGGGTGCTCCAGGAACCCGGGACTGAAGTCGAGAAACTGAAAGATCAGCCCGTTGCCCCCGATGTCCGCGGCCTTGTTTCGCAGGGAGCGGAGCAATTTCTCGTCGCTCGCCAGTGCCCCACCACTCACACTCAGGTACGCCAGCTCCTGATATGGGGCGCCGACACTATCGGGTTTGAGATAGGTGTGAATGGCGGCCGCGCAGGTGGCCTGGCGGGGTGTCACGTCTATCCGGTGGGCACTGGTCTGGGCGCAGGCGGTGAGAGCCAGGGTGAGAGCGAGAGAGCGACGCACGTTCAGCCTCCGTTGCGAGTGGGCCAGCACATTTCATCCATTCGAGAGAAATCTCGGGGTGAGGCCTCAAGGGAGCCTCAAGCGACTCGCGGGACCCGGAACTTGAGATCGGCTTGAGATGTTGAGCCTACCGTTCGGTTGGAGCTTGCCCAGAGGAGCGCAGGCGACGAAAGGATGGCCGACTCCCACCGACGGAGGTCAGCGTGTCTCAGTCTCGATCGTTCCCCATCCGAGTCGCGATCGGATGCATGCTTAGTGCCACCGGGTGCACGAGCTGGAAGACGCAATCGGCTGCACCGGCTGAGGCGATTGCACCAGGCGATCACGTGAGGGTCACCCGCGCCGACGGCAGTACCCTCGAGCTGACCAAGGCGGCAGTCAGCGGAGACAGTCTCTCCGGGCACTCCCCCGCCGCGAAGGACTCCAGCAGCCGCACCACCATTCCCCTGGCCGACGTGCAGTCGGTTGCGGTCAACCGGGTCAGTGGCGGCAAGACCATGTTGCTGGTGGGTGGGCTGGGCCTGACGGCAATGCTGGTAGCCGCGGCCGCCCAGGGCGACGACCAGGCAACCCCCTCCACTGGTTCGGGCACAGGGCTGGGCGGAGGCTCGTGTCCCCTGGTCTACAGTTGGGACGGTGCCGGCTGGCGGCTCGACTCTGGTACCTTCGGCGGGGCGATCGCCCCGGCCTTGGCGCGAACCGATGTAGACAACCTCATCCATGCCGCTCCCGAGAACGGGATGCTGCGCCTCCGAGTCGCCAACGAGCTGGACGAGACCGACTACCTCGACCGACTCTCGTTGTTGGTGGTGGATCATTCGTCGGGCTCCACGGTTGCTCCGGACGCAGGTGGAAACATTCACCCGCTCGGCCGCCTGATCTCCCCGGCATCCGCTCGAGACTTCCGCGGCGGCGACGCGCTGGAAAGAGTGAGCCGAGCCGATGGCTGGAGCTGGGAGTCGAATCCTGCCGGTCGCGATACCGCCAGCAACGGTGACATCCGTGACGGCCTGGAGCTGGTTTTCCCCCGCTCTCGGAATGGAACCGCACTGCTGGTGATCGATGGACACAACACGCCCTGGGCCGCCTACCTCATGCAGCAGCTCGTCGCGGCACACGGGCTGGAGACGCAAGCCTGGTTCGATTCGCTGACAACCATACCGGAATTAGCCGCTAAGTACGGGGCACTCGCATCAGAGGAGGGATTCCTCGGAGTGTCCGTCTGGATGAACGGCAGATGGGAACGCCAGGGCTACGTCTGGGAAGCGGGACCGGAGATCTCCAAGCGTCAGGTCTTCTCGCTCGACCTGTCGCGGGTTGCCGGCGACAGCGTTCGCCTCCGCCTGGAATCGGCTCCGTCGTTCTGGCTCATCGATCAGGTGGCGCTGGACTCGTCGGCGACCGCGCCGTTCACGGTACACGAGATCTACCCCGACAGGGTGGTGGACGGATCCGGCGTCGATCTGCGCGATCAACTCGGATCAGTTGACCGGGACTACTTCGTCATGGAGCACGGCGACGGAGCGGAGCTGCAGTTTCGGCTGCCCGATCCTCAGCCCGGCCAAGTCCGTTCCTACCTGGTTCGGTCCAGCGGCTGGTATCGGTTACATGGTTCCAACTCGGCCCCGGCGAATACCCAGCTGCTTAGCGCGGTGATCGCCCAGCCTCACGGAGCCTCCAAGCTAGCGGTCGCCCGGATGAACGACGCGCTACTCAGTCTGAGCCGCGCGCAGTGAGGGACGCAGTGTGGGTGACCGGCATCGGGGCGGTCAGCGCGGCGGGTATCGGGGTGGCACCACTCTGTGCCTTGCTGGTCGGAGGTCGGAGTGCGGTTCGTTCGATTCCTTCTCTGGACTGCAGGCCGGCTGGGTTGGCGCAGACGCCTCCACGGCATCCGGCGGGCCGCCACCTCGATCGGAGTGCCCGGTTCTTCCTTCAGGCAGGTGAAGAAGCATTCCACGACGCCGGTCTGAAGGATGGGCACTTCGATCCCCGCCGGTGTGGAGTGCTGGAGGGATCCTCGCTCGGCCCACTGGCCGATCTTCTCACCGAGCACGCTGAGGTCAAGCAATCGGCAGCGCGACCAAGCCGGCTGGTGCGCTACATGCCCGGCGCCGGCGGCGCGGCCTTCGCCCAGCTGCACGGAGTACGCGGGCCGGTCCTGCATCTCTCAGCCGGCAGTGTGTCGGCAGCGTATGCCGTAGCCGAAGCGGTGGAAAAGATCCGGTCGGGCCGGCTCGATCTGGTGATTGCCGGTGGCGCAGAATGTCCGCTCCATGAGGAGGTGCTGGCCAGCTTCGAGGCAGCGGGAATTCTGGGATGCCGCGACCCGGGTGAAGCTCCGTGTCGGCCGTTCGATCCGCGCCGCCAGGGCACGGTGCTGGGCGAAGGCGCGGGCGTTCTGGTGCTGGAGCGTGCTGAGCACGCCCGCCGCCGGGGAGCCTGGCCGCGCGCCGTCATTCGCGGATGCGGCATGAGCTGCGAGAGCTACAGCATGACCTCGCCGGACCCATCGGGTGCCGGGGTGGCCGAGGCCGCCCGAGAGGCGCTGGCCGGACTGGGGGAAGAGCCGGGCTGGATCAAGGCGCACGGGACCGGTACCCGGCTCAACGACGCCGCGGAGTGCCGCGGCTTGGCGACTCTCTTTGGAGACACTCTACCTGAGATTCCGATTACCTCGCTCAAGCCCGCACTGGGACACTGCCTGGGAGCGAGCGCCGCGGTCGAGGCAGTGGGCGCGATCCTGGCGCTGCAACAGGGGATCGTCCCACCGACATTGGGATGCGACCAAACCGACCCCGAGCTGCCACCACATCGCATGGCGAAGCTGGGCTGCCAACCGGCCGCGGATACCGTGTTGCTACTGGCCGAGAGTTTTGGCGGGCGCTGTGCCGCAGTGGCTTTGTCTTTGTAGAGAAGCAAGAAGACGCCTCGCAGATCCCTCGTTCGCTCCGCTCACTGATCACCTCATCCCGAGCGCAGCGAGGATCTAGCCCGAGTCTCCGGACGCCTCGAGTAGATCCCTCCTTCGCTTCGCTCACTCGGGATGAGGCCTCCTACTCGTCCTGATCCGCGCTGACGCCAAACAATCGCAATTGCGCCGCTAGTCCAGCGTGGTCCGAGGGCCAGATTCCCAATCCGCTGATCCGCTCCGCAGACAGCGCACCCAGCAGCTGAATCTCGCCGGTGAGTCTGGTGGGGCTCTGCCCCCCTCCACGGGCGAAGACGTAATCGATCCGCTGAGTCAGATTGGGCACCGGGTTGGAGAGATCGGTCAGGTGGCAGCAGGTGTTGCCCAGGGCTCCGGGATGAAGTGCAGTCCATACATCAACGAACCCGGCACCAGCCAGCACCTGGTACATGGGCGAGCCCGGCGAGTCGTTCAGATCCCCCATCAGGACCGCCGGCTTTGAGCGGTCGAGGGAGCCCACCAGCTCCTGCATCTGGCCGGCCCGGAGCTGGTCCACGCCGGATGCGTTGCCCGACTCGAGGTGAGTGCTCGCCAAGGTGAGCTCGGTGCCACGAATAGTCACCTCGGCCGACACCCAGCCGCGCTTGAGCACCACTCCGGGCGCAACGTCGCCCACATTAGCGCTGAAGTTGCGAGCGCTCGTGCTCCGCACCTTGACCCGGCGCGTGTCCACCAGAAGTGCGTCGTAGTCCACCAGACTCACGCCGGGAAAGGGCGTTGCCTCGATGTTCTTAACCCGGGCGGCCACCTCGTATTGCGGCAAACCACGCTTGCGCAGCTCGGCCAGCAGTGTCGGCAGAAAGTCCTGGTGAATGTCCACGTTGAACGGGGGCAGGACCAAGTCGATCTGGGAGACTTCCTGCAGCCCGACCGCATGCGGCCGCGTCCTGGCGATCTCATCAGCGATCGCGGTCAAGCGCGCCGAGTAGTTGGTCTGTCCCAGTGTCTGGATGGCCTGGATCAGGGCCGTCTGCGGGTCGCCCGCACCGGCGAGCGCGGCAATCACCGCATCCACGTCGGTGCCGACGTAGAGGTTGCGGGTGACGACACCCACCTTGCCGGCTCCACCCTCGAGCTCATCGGCGAACAGGGCCTGACTGCGTGGTTCCGTGGGCGAGTCGGAGCAACCGATCGCCAGCAGCACAGCGCTGAGGAGACACAGGGAACGAGCGGCTCTCATCGGGACCTCCACAAGGAGTGGGAAGACGATGGCGTACCGCTCCAAGTAGCACTGGGGACCTCAAGGGAGTCTCAAGGGACGCTGCCACCCTTCGTTGCTGGCGTTCCTCAGGGCAGGCTCTGAGCGAAGCGAAGGGCCGAAGCCTTGCGTGATGGCCCAGGAGCAATATGTTGGCGACAACTGTCCCCATGCTGGTCCTTCAACACCTCTGCTCTTTCAGGGAGCACGTTCATGCGCACACGCATTCCAATCGGTGTCACCCTGCTCACGCTTCTCTTTGCCTGCAGCGGCGACCGCTCTGCGCCGCTCGCACCCAATGGGACAGCGTCGGATAACTCGCCCACCATCTCCGCTGCGGCAGCGGCCAGCCAAGTCGCCCGGCTACGCGAGCTGGTGGCGCCGTTCCACGACTTCGAGAAGGCGAAGGCAGCGGGCTGGTCGGCGCAGATCACCCCCTGCCTGGTCGCGGCCGACCTGCCCAGCCAACCCGGCGCAGGCGCGATGGGCTTCCACTATGGCAAGCTCGCCTTGATCCAGGACGGAGGGAGAGTCAGGTTGCTCGAGCCCGAACTGCTGCTCTACGAGCCGGAGAAGAATGGGAAGCTTCGGTTCGTGGGCGTGGAGTACATCGTGCCGTTCACCGATATACCGTCGACGGCCACGCCGCCAACCCTGCTGGGTCAAAGCTTCGCGCGGGTACCAGAGTTCCAAGTCTGGGGAATGCACATCTGGGTCGGCCGGCACAACCCGAGCGGCATCTTCGCTCCCTGGAACCCCAAGGTGAGCTGCGCCAACGCACCGGCGAGTCAGCAAGCACGGGTGGCGCATCATCACGGAAACTGATCGCACCAGTCACCGTCCTTGGCGAAATCAGAAGGGCCACTCATCGCGAGTGGCCCTTTCTGCTGCTTGCCGTGAACTCATCGGATCGATGTAGCGGAATCCTCGAGCAGAAGGATCGGGAAGGAGAAGTGGTGTTCAGCCTGCAGCAGAGCCAGAGCGTCCTCCGGACTCAAATGGGGAAACTTTGAGCTGCTGGACGAGCGGGTCAGCCATTCGTCTACACCACCATGCCAGGAACAGGTCCCCC
>JBJMPB010000676.1:0-6137 GCA_045803455.1 Gemmatimonadales bacterium
CGCCCCGCATCCGTCTCGGGATGCTAGAGTAGGGCCAAGTCTTCCGACTCACCAACCACACCGATCCAGCCGGAGGGAGGCGACCATGGCAACGAATCCGTTCCCTGCCACCGACGACCAGAAGAAGCTCCCAAGCGAAGATCGTCCGCTGCCACACAAGGTCAAGAAGCCCAAGCCGAGGAAGGTTCAAAAGCGACAACCGCGGCGACGCTAACCGTCGCGGGTTCGCTCACCTTGCACTCCGTTTCGCCCGCAATCGCCCTTGGTCGATCACCGGATCGTAGAGGACTTCCCAACGGTCGGACTCCCCGAGCACGGGCACCCAGCCGATCAACCACCAGCGCTCACCGTGCGGGTCCGGCTGGTGATTCGGAATACGCAACAGGCGATCCGGGTCCGTCGTGCGGGGTTTGACCTTGTCGGCTGCCCGTTGCAAGGCCGCGTGAATCTGGTCGTTCGTCGGCGGTTCGGTCATGGCCGGAATGCTACCGTCGGCCGCGTTGGGAAGCGACCGGCACAGCATGCGCCACGCCACCGAATAGGCGTCCAGCCGAATGTCGCCAGGAGTGACTGCGGATCGGTGTGCGATGGGATGAGGTTCCTACCCGAAGTGGCGCGAAGCGCATGCTTGCCGGTCTCACCTCAGCATAGGTCGCGGCGACCGCACGAGACGATGACCGAGCCGTCCTGAGCAACGCGGGAGCACGGTACCGAAAGCCAGACCGCATCCGCTCCAATGCCAACGGCCTTCGCCTATGCCCTCAGTCGCAGCCCAGCGGTTGCGTCGACCGTCCTGGTAAGTTCTCATACTCAATCGCGTCCGCGATCGTGCGCAAAAGCTGCGCCACATCGGCAAGTGGCTCATCCCGGCCCACCGTGAGCGTCACGAAGATCTTGTCGCGACGGACGCTCAGCGTGCGGCGCTGACCCTCTCGGCCGGAAATGCGCACTTCCTGCAGGAAGGTATCACCGCCGTAGACGATGTCGCCGATGTCTTTGCGCTCACGGTAGCGAAACAGCTTGGCGAGCCGTTGCCCGGCCAGATCAAAGCGCGCCATGCCTCACCCCTTCACGGCAGTACCTCGACAAAGCCGTTGGTCAGAGCCACAGAATGATGAGGACCGCAAGCGGGATGCCAGTCAACCCGCCGACAAAGGCCACCTTGCGCATTGAGGCGTGCAAGCGGGCGACCATCCACATCCAGCGCAAAGCCCACAGCCAGGCCGCAAGTGCGGCGATGACGGCGAGGCTGGCGAGGAGATTGTTGGTCATGCGGGGATGAAAGCAAACGGCCCCGCGCGCTCCTCATGTGAGCCGCAGCCCAAGGCCGTCAACTCTTCCCGTTGGCCATGGAGATGAACACTCACTACCACGTCACTCATCTCGCGCGGTGAGGGTTTGATCGCGGCGTTCGCCCGGCTACGCGTTCTTCAGGAATTCCTGCGGATTCGCGTCAAATTGCTGCTTACACTCGACCGAGCAAAAGTAGTAGGTCTGGCCTTCAAACTGGCTTTGGGCTGCTGCTTGACTGGAATCGATCTCCATGCCGCAGACGGGATCCTTCACCAGGGCCATGCCTGGTCTCCTTTCGCGCTCGTCATCGAAACATCCTCACGCAGTCATGCAGACCGCATGCCATGGGAGCTGAACCCTGGATCGACGGACGCCTCGGGCCAACGTGTCGCTGAGACCCAAAATAGAGCCCGCAGCCGCTGGGGCGGTGGCGTCCGATTTGCGGTTGGGCCCGAGACGACTCGCGCTGATCGCACCCGCGACCGGCCGGCCCCAGGAGGCATGAACGTGGAACTCGCCCCCGGCGCGACTCCCACTATGGTGACCCTCAATTCGCCCGATCCGCCCGCACTGGCCCGCTTCTACGCGCGGCTCCTTGACTGGGAGATCGAGACGGAGTCACCCGGCTGGACCACGCTGCGGAATCCCACCGGCGGTATCGCGCTCGGGTTCCATATCGAAGATGTCTACCAACGGCCGGTCTGGCCGTCCCAGCCGGGCGAACAAATCATGCAGATGCATTTGGAGATCCGGGTCGCCGATCTCGCCGCCGGGTGTGCGCATGCCCAGGCATGCGGGGCAACCATGGCCGAGTTTCAGCCGCAAGAAACCGTGCGGGTCCACCTCGATCCGGACGGGCACCCGTTTTGTGTCTATGTCGAGGAGTAGCCACGCTGACGCGTTGTTCTATCGCGGTGGAGTGATGTGACGTAGCCGCCCCTCATCCGTCACCGGATCATTGAGCCCATTCCAGTCTTCCGCCTCGGCCAGCACGCGAAGATGCCCACGCAGCCAGCATCGCCGTTCACGCGCTCGGCTCGCGGTTCGGCTCAGGCGGTGTCTGCTTGCGATCGTGCCCAACCTCCATCAGGAACTGGCCGATCGCGCGACACTCTTCCCCAGTGAACCGGAAATCGGCGCGGCCCACTCCTTGCTCCTCGAGGAAGGACACCTCCACCGTCCCATACCGGTTCGGCTCGATGCTCAAAAACCCGCCGCAGGCAAGATGCTTGTGCCAGATGCGCGGTTGATTCATCCCGCTCCTCCAACCACCCCTAACCACCGACGTCCGCTTCCCACGGCGGATGATTGCGGCAGATGACGAGTCCGCCCCAAGCGCTTCCGCCGGCGTCTTGGCCGGCATTTCAGGGCTTCGCCCGCAATCGCCCTTCATCCGCGGCAGGATCGTACAACACCTCCCACGCTTCGGGGTCGCCAATCACCTCAATCCCGCCGATGTGCAGCCACTTATCGTTAGCCGGCGCGACGTGGAAACTCGACGCGGCGTCTCATCCTGGCACATCCCGTGTGCACGAGGAGGATCGTCGCAGCGACCGCAGGTACCGCAGACCGTGCGCTCTGCGGCCGCGGGCCCAACCATCGGGCTCGGGTATTGGGACTACGTCGGGTAAGCACCGTGCACGAGCCGCGCTGGTATCGCGTTGAACATCACACGGGGACGCGTGTCCGCCCCCTCGGCCGGCTCCCCGATGTCTATGCACACCCCTCGAGCCTGACCCCGTTCCTCAGTCATCTCCTCCTGCGGGGCATCGGTCAGGGTAAGTTGGTCCTCATCGAGGAAGCATCGGGGCGCACGGTGGCGTGCTGTCCCGTGCGCCCGCCGCGGCGTGACAACCGCCGGCGCCGATGGCTCAAGGCGCCAGGACAGTCAGCCCGGCGAGTGGATGCATGAAGACAGCCGGTATGGCGGGATCAGAGCAAACGGCCCCGCGCAGCCCAGGCCGCGCGCTGCATGGCCGCGGTGATCTGTTGGGCGGTTGGGCACTTGGACATGGGCTGCAGTGTAACCCTCGGCAGGCGATCGGACGCCTGACGGATGACCCATCTTCATGACGGAATAAGCCTTGCTCGCTACGCTTACGCGCACCTTGCCGATTCATTCGGCAGGGACTGATTCCGTCACCGCAAAGGAGTCACGCGATGCAACGCCCGCCATTCCTCGCTCTTTCCGGACTTAGTCGCCGCACCGCCTTGGGGCGTGCCGCCGTCGTCGGAGTCGCCCTCAGCCTCGGGAGCCGGGTCGGTCGCGTCAGCGCTCAGGACGCCACGGCCGCCCACCCGGTTGTCGGCGCCTGGCGGTTCGACTTCCCGGAGGACCCGGCCAACCTTCAGCTCGCCGCTTTCCACCCCGACGGCACCCTCGTCGAGGTGATCGGTGACGTCGGACCCGGAATCGGGGCGTGGCAGGCCACCGGCGACCAAACGGCCAAGGCCACGAGCATCAAGCTCGACATCGACCTAGACCGCAGCAGGAGCGCGCCGGGGACGGTCACGGATCAATGGACGCTCGAGGTCGACGCCACCGGCAGCACCCTGACCGCCGAGAAGACCTTCACCGTGCGAGACCCCGACGGAACCGTCGAGCTCGAGGCCAGGTACACGGCCGTCGGGACCCGGATCGAGGCCGGTACGGCGGCGTCTGGGGGGACGCCGGCCGCCGGTACCCCGGCGCCGTAACGATCCACACGACGGATTGCGATGACGGGTCCAAGCCATCATCGACCCGTCATCCTGCTTGGACTGGAAAGAACGAGACCCTAGGCAAACGGCCCCGAGCATGACGCCCGAGACCGTTTGCCCCTTTCCCCGCGAAATGATCAGGGTACGTCCGCTCACACAGGGGAAGCCCCTAGCCTACCAGGAGGCATCCGGTGGGTCATGAAGTTTCGTCATGCACCCGGCACCGTCGCGCCGGTCAGGACAAGGCCAACGGCCTCGGGCTTCGGCGCGGGGCCGTTGATGGCGCGGCTAACTCGGGTCGAACGTGCTGAGGAACCACGCCTCCACGGCCGCGACGAGCAGCAGGCCGATCACGCCGACCGCCAGCAGCAGCGTCCCGACCCAACGGTGGGCCGCGGCGTGCCCACGGAGGCCCACGCCGAGGATGACCAGCGCGGCGGGAGGGATGAACGGCAGCCCGAGGCCCAGGAGTGCGGTCATCGCGTCAGCATAAAGCACACAGCCCCGCGCGGGCTGCCCGCGGCGGTGTTGTCTTCATCTGGTAAGATACCGACCGAAGCCCCCATGCCTCGGTGACGACGCGATGGCAGCATTGACGGAGGATGTCCATGAATTTGCAGGACAGAAACGTGCAAATCGGCGCGGCCGTCCTCTTGCTCGTCATCGTCATCGTGCTGTTCTTGATCTTCTGAGCCGGGAAGCGTTTGGCTCAATCCACACGGACAACGCAAACGGCCCCGAGAGGGCAGTGGGGCCGTTGCGGCGCGGGACCGTGGCTGGTTAGGCCTTAGCAACCGCCTGCGCCAGCCTCAGCCCCCGCTGAAGCCAGACCATGAACAAACGGCCCCGAGCATGACGCCCGAGGCTGTTTGCCGGTCCCTTCCCTCTGGGCTGCAACCCGCGGGAACGGCCAGCGTAGCGCCACCTGGCTGAGCGCGTGGTGTGTTCGCGACGGCCTTATGGCAATTGCGCAGCAGGGATCAGTCGGCAACGCCAACGGCCCCCACTTGCAGGCGAGGGCCGTCGCGGCGCGGGGGCGAGGGAAGGGGGGATGCCACTCGCGCCGAAGCCGCATTGTACGGCCAGATCACAACAAAGCAACTGGCCCCGCGCCGACGCCCCGTCCTCGGTCGCACACAGTGCTCATGACGAAACGTCATGACGCAGTGCTCCTTGCGCGCGAGGCTGGGCCGCGACTCGCGAGCGGAATCGGCGAGTCTGATTCCGTCGTGCACGCGCTTTCGCCGTCCCAAAGGAGCCACCCGATGTCCCGCTCTCCCATCCGGGCTACGTTTGTACTCACCGCCCTCGTCGCCGCCCTCGCGCTGCCGGCGGCTGCCGGTGCCCAGGATGGCACCCCGGCGGTGGTCGCCAGCCCACCCCCGGCCGGTGTGACCATACCCGATCCAGCTGAATGCGATGTCACGCCGCGGTCCATTGCGGAATTTGAACAAATCGCGGCCACCCCGCCGGCGCCGGTGCCCAATGCTGAGCAGCGCTTTTCCAAGCCCGGGAACGAGCCACGACCGTGGACGATGCCGGCGGGCACCCCAGCGGACGACGCCACGATCACGGCGGTCACCGCGACGCTCCGGGAAGCGCTGGCTTGTCTCAATGCCGGCGACTTCCTGCGCTTTACCGCACTCTTCAGTGACGAGATGATCGACATTCTCTTCACCATCTCTCCGCTCCCGCCCGAGGCGATCCCTTCCCTGGCCGCCTCGCCGGTGCCATCGCCGCCGGACCAGTGGCTCGGCTATCTGCGCGTGCATGACGTGCGGATCTTGCCCGATGGTCGGGTGGCGGGTCTTGGCGACAACTACGATCCGACCGAGCCGCCCTATGGGATGGGGACCGATTTCGCGATCTTCGTCAACGTCGGCGATCAGTGGCTGATCGACTCCTTGATCGAGAACGTCGTCATCACTGGGGAAGCCACTCCGGCGGCCGGCTAGCGGCAACCGGCGTAACCATGGGCGCGGCCGGTACAACTGAGACGGGGGAGCTGGGAGTCGGTCGGACCGTGCCTTGATCTGGCTGCTGCTCATGGTCCTGTTGACGGTGACCGGGCAGGGGAAGTGGGCAGTTCCGTGGGCGGCAGCGCTGCGAGGAGAAAGACGGATAAGAACGAAGCTCCACAGCAA
>JBJMPB010000125.1:0-24885 GCA_045803455.1 Gemmatimonadales bacterium
CCGACCGAAGCAACCACCGGGGAGGAGGCGTATTGGCGGCGAAAGCTGGGACACCTCACTGGGACGAACAACCTGGAGTACGACAACGACGCGGTCAGCCTAGATGCCAACCTGGTCCGGGCGACGTCGGCTAACCCGGCCGGCTGGTTCGCCAGTTACCACGCCTATCCGTACTACCCCGATTTCATGAATCTCGACCCGGCATACCGAAGGGCTCGCTCCAGTGAGGGACCGTCGAACTATTTCGGCTACTTACGGGATCTCGTGATGCATCACCCCGGAATTCCGACTCTCATCGCCGAGTACGGGGTTCCGTCCAGCCGGGGGGTTGCCCATTTCCAGGCCCAGGGCAGGGACCATGGGGGGCACGATGAAGTAGCCATGGCCACCATAGATGCCCGGCTCACCCGCGAAATCCGCGAGGCTGGAGCGGCGGGCTCCATTCTGTTCGCCTGGATGGACGAGTGGTTCAAGAGGAATTGGGCGGTGATGGACTACGAGATACCGCCGGACAATACCCGACGGTGGCACAACACCATGGACCCAGAGCAGCACTACGGGATCCTGGGTCAGTACGCCGGGGACTCGGGGAGCTCTCCAAGGCTCGGCGGCAATCCGTCCGGCTGGCGGCGCCTCGCGCTGGTTCAGCGAGCCGACAAAGTAATTGCTGCCGCACCCCGGGCACTTCGAGCCGGCTCGGATGAGTCATTCATGTATCTGGCTGTCGAGCTCGATCGGGCAAGCTTCTCCTGGGACTCACTGAGCGTGCAGCTGGCCATTGACACCCACGAGCCAAAAATGGGGCAACATACGCTGCCGCGCACCTCGACCCGAAGTGAGATCGGATTCGAGTTTCTGGTGGATCTGACATCTCCGGACTCGGCCTCGATCCAGGTCCTTCCGGAATACAACAGATATGATGCCCGGGTATCATCCGTCGGCGACGATTATGGAAGATTCTCCCGGCGGCCGGTGGCTACGCGGAACCGCAGCGATGGCCGTTTCAATCCGGAGCTCATCATCATCAATCGGGCACGGTTTGGCCGGGACGGAGAGCTCTACCCTGCCCAACGGTACGACCGAGGCCGTCTGCGCTACGGCACCGAGAACAGTTCGACTCTTTCGGATTGGTATTACGATAGGCAGGCGGGAATTCTCGAGCTCCGGATATCGTGGGACTTGATCAATGTGACGGATCCATCCAGCCGGACTCTCTTGTCAGACACACAAGCAAGCGGTGATTTCGGCACTGCCTCAGGCGACGCGTTTCACTTCGGAGTGGAGGTATACCGGAAAAATGCCAGCAGCCGAGTAGCCGGAGCTCTTCCGACCTCAAGCAACGGCGTCTGGTCGGCTGCCGAGTTCCAGCCCTGGCGCTGGAGAGGTTGGACGGTGCCGCGATCGCATGCCCGGCTCAAACCAGTGTACGACAGTCTCAGACTGTTGTGGCAGCAGGCTCCCCCCAGGGAGCCGGCTTCACCCGGGCGGAGAGCTCCTTCTGAGTGATCGGAGGGGCTCTAAACTTGCCACGCAGCTTTCATCCCCCATCCCCTGCCGAAGCGGAAACAGGCAACTCCTTGAGTCGACGGTCATTGCGGGATTCGGCCCGGCCCGACAGGCAAACTGTGAGCCGGGGTCAGTGCAAAACGCGCCCGGGCTACTGGAACTGCGGAGTCCTGTTCGGCTGCCTGGCCCTGCTTGTCACCGCCCCCTTATCTGCCCAACAGGCTCAGGCGGATGAAGCCTGGTCACACGGGCAGTATGAGACGGCACGCGCTGCATATCAGCGCGTACTGGCGCAGGAGCCCGGGAATGTACGAGCCAATCTTCGGCTTGGCGTCATGTTCTCGTGGGAGAACAAACTCGACTCTTCGCTAGTGTACCTGGCTCGCGCGCGCGTGGGAGATCCGGCAGATGTGGAGATTCGGCTGATTCAGGCCCGGGTCCTGGCCTGGCACCAGCAGTACGACGCGGCTTTGCTGCGATACGACAGCGTTCTAGCGACTCACCCGGGTTTGCGCGATGCTTCACTCGGACGAGCTCAAACGCTCGCCTGGGCGGGAAAATTGGAACAGTCGCGCTCTCTCTATGAGCAGATCCTGGCCCGTGACTCCACCGATGTGGAAGCCATGCTGGGGCGAGCACGGGTCAGCGCCTGGAGCGGCGACCTTGCATCTGCCGAGGAGGCCTATCACCAGCTGCTCACCCGGGATTCTCGCGATCTCGAGGCGAGAGTTGGCCTGGGGTACGTGTACCTCTGGCAGGGCCGAGAGGCCGCAGCCGAGCGCCAGGCGAACTACGTTCTGGCTATCGAGCCGAACCACAAAGGGGGCCAAGAGCTGCGTCGGGTTGCCCGGGAGGCTTCGCGGCCCTCGGTAGATGCCTCGGTCAATTGGAGCAACGACTCGGATGAGAACACGAGCCTCTGGCAGACACTAGGGTCCACAGCGACGCTGGGGCAAGGCGTATGGGTGTTCGGATCGGTCAATGCGCTCGAGACTAGCGATCCGGTGCGGGAGGCAACCCGGGTCGGCGGTGAGGCGGGACTCTCGTATCGGACTGCAAAGGTGCAGCTGCAGGGTGCCGCAGGAGCCCGCAGGCTTGTGCCCGAAGTGGCGCCGCCTCGAACCGTGGCAACCTATCGCGCACGGGCGAGCTATCGCCCGGTGTCTCGGCTGGGAGTCAGTCTGGGCTACTCCCGGCAGCCCTTCGACGAGATCGCGGCGCTGATAGAGCAGGGGCTCGACATCGAGTCGCTTGACGCAGGCCTGGACGCGAAACCAACAACAACCCTCACCCTGTACGCCGGGCCGGGCGCGGCCTGGCTCACAGATGGAAACAGTCGCACCAGCTTCTCGGCAGGTCTGAATCAGAAGATCGGACGCAAGTTCGTGGTGGGAGTATTCGGCCGAACACTGAGCTATGAGCAACAAGGAGTAGGGTACTTTTCACCGGACCGCTTCTCCTTACTCGAGGGAACGGCGGGCTATTCCCACGAGACCGGAAAGTGGGGCGCCAGTCTCAGTGGAGGACTTGGCGCCCAGCAGATCGGCGAGGAAGGAGCAGCGCAATCGGAGTGGCATCTCGAGGGCCGGGTTGGACCACGATGGAGTAGTGGCAGCAGAATCGAGGTGTTCGGACTGGTGACCAACAGTGCTGTCAGCAGCACCACCGGAGCCTTCCGTCATAGGGCCGCCGGCCTGATCGCACGGATCGGCCTTTAGTCGCAGGAAACGTTGGATGCGCATTCTGGTTATCGGCGGGACCAATTTTATCGGGCCCCATGTCGTAACCCAGCTGCACCGGCAAGGCCACGAGGTCACGGTCTATCACCGTGGGGTGCACGAGCCCGACCTTCCCTCCGCCGTGCGCCACATCCACAGCTCCAGAGCAGCCATCCCGATTCTGCATTTCCCCTCTGTACTGAGCGAGCCTCGTCCCGACGTAGTGCTGCACATGTTCCCGGTGGGAGCGGAGGATACCCGCGCCGCCCTCGCAAGATTCACGGGCATCGCGCAGCGAATGGTGGCCGTGAGCAGCGGAGACGTGTATCGAGCCTACGGCAGACTGCTGAACATCGAGCCGGGGCCTCCGGAGCCGATGCCGCTGCAGGAAGACGCGCCGCTCCGCGAGACTCACTTTCCGTATCGCGAGGCTGCGGCCGGCCCGATGGATTGGACGTACCACTACGACAAGATTCTCGCGGAACGGGCGTTGTTGGAGAGCCGCCTGCCTGCCACCGTCCTGCGACTGCCTGCAGTCTATGGCCCGGGCGATCCGCATCATCGGCTTCGGCCGTATGTCAGGAGGATGCAGGATCTGAGGCCGGTGATCCTGATCGATGCCTTACAGGCCCGATGGCGCTGGACCCACGGGTATGTAGAGGACATAGCCCGGGCGATCACAGCGGCCGTGGTGGATCCGCGAGCAACGGAGAAGGTTTACAACCTGGGGGAAGCGTCAACACCCACCATGGCCGAGCGGATTGATCAGATCGGGCGATTGATGGACTGGCGGGGGCAGCTCGTATCGTTGAGCACAGAGCGGTTGCCCCGGCATCTACAGACTCCGTTCTACGCGCGGCAGGACTTGGTGATGGACAGCCGGAGAATTCGAGTCGAGCTGGATTACACAGAGGTTGTGAGCGACGAAGAGGCCCTCAGGCGTACCATCGAATATGAGCATCGGAGCGAAGTCGTTCCGGGCGACCCCGGCGCTCAGGAGTATGCGGCGGAAGACCAGGCGGTTCAGCGAGGCGACACGTAGGTCTCGAAGAAGCCCGCGCCTGAATCGCTCACGGTTTCCCCCAGTACTCTCCCCCGCAGGTTGAAGTGCCCCCGCATCTGGAGGAAGGCTCGCCGAAAACCCTCGGCATTGCTGGGCGTGGCCAGCGCGTCTTCCACCTCCACGGCCAGGCGGAGGGAATCCTGGTCCCGCGTTGCCACCAACTCGAAGCGGCTCGGCGCAGTGAACCCGGGGCGACCCCGAGCCGGACGGGATCCAGTGTAATGGATGGTGTTGAAGCGCAGCACCTGCTTGACCCCGAGCGAGTCCTCCAAAGTGAGAAAAAACGGAGAGCGCACCGCGGATGCTTCGCTCTGGTTCCGCTCCGGTCCATATACCCCGCCATATAGCACGGCCAGGCGTTTTCCCTGCCCCGCTCCCCACTCCCAGGTGACGTCACGCCAGACACCCCAGTTGTGATCATGATAGGCAGGAACCTGATGAAATTTCCGGCAGCGCCCAGCCACGCAGATAGAGCCGGAAGCGTGAGCAACCAGCCCGGGGACGACGTAGCCGGAGACGAACTCGTCACTCCGCAGCTCGACCGGCGGGAAATAGCGGTTGGACGCGGGCTGCAGGATGACATCGATTCGTACCGTCCCGGCGGATCCCGACGCGCCGCCGATCAGATGGTACACGCCGTCGCGCTGCGTCACCGAGCTTCCGCCTACCATCAAGTCTGCCCGGGTGGTGTCGAGCTGTACCCGCTGCGACGGCTCCCGGAGCAGAAAGCGCTGGTACTCCCCATCGGCTTGCCGGTGAGTCACCAGCAGCTGGCCACCCCAGCGGCCCGCTGCTGCCGGGTTGTGCTGGTCCGGAGGGATCTCGCCACCCACCAGGTACGTGATGTACCACCACTCGGTTTCCGAAGGGACAATGTTGAAGTAGTGCCACTCGCCCCAGGTGGAGTCGGCGAGGGGTGGAATGTGGAAGCGATCGAGCTCGTCGTAGAGCTGCTGGCTCGAGGGTGCGAGGTAAGCCGAATCAGCAGGCAGGTCTTTCCATGAACCGGCAAGGAGGTTCAATCCCGACCCAACGCTCGCGGCCCGGCTCGGAATTTCGCCTCCCGCTCTGACGGGGAGCACGCGATTACCTCTTTGGAGATAGAGCAGCTTGCCTTCAACCGTCGGGGAAACGGTCCGGACCAGGTCCTGGTGACGCACTCCGCCGAACACCTGGCGGACGAGGAAGCGGGCCCGGTCAACCCCAAAGAACATGCTGCCGATTCCACCGGTTCTCATGGCTTCCACATCGATCCCCTGAGGCAGCACCGTGACCTCCCCTCCCCCGACCAGAGACACATCGCGTGATTGGTCCAGCATGGCCTGACCCACGGAGAGGAGGACAATCATAACGCCCACTCCGAGCGAGAAACCCAGGAGCAGGAAGAGGGAACGGAGCTTCCGGACCAGCAAATGCCGGAAAGCCAGTATGGCTATCACGCGGTAGAAGCGGGGAGCCCGGGAACGGCGGACGACTCCGCGCCCTCGGGGATGACGATGTGGCCGTCCAACATGTGAATTATCCGATCGGCCTGCTCTGCCAGCCGGTCGTCGTGGGTGACCACCACCAGCGTCGTTCCATCCTGATTCAGCCGGCGGAATAGATCGAGGATCTCGTGGCCGGTGGCTGCGTCCAGCTCGCCGGTGGGCTCATCGGCCAGGAGAAGCGCCGGCCGGTTGGCCAGGGCGCGAGCTATGGCCACTCGCTGCATCTCTCCGCCTGAGAGCTGCGTGGCCCGGTGCCGAGCCCGGTGGTCCAGCCCTACATAGCCCAGCAACTCGAGGGCTCGAGCGCGCCGGTGATCCCGGGGCACTCCGGCTTCCGCCATGGGAAGCTCCACGTTCTCTTGCGCTGTTAGCACCGGAAGCAGGTGAAATCGCTGGAAGATGAAGCCCAGCCGAGTAAGCCGAAGGCGGGTGAGCTCGCGATCGGAGAGTGATTCCAGAACCGTTCCCAGGATCTCCACCGTGCCCGAGGTCGGTGAATCGATTCCGCCGATGAGTTGCAGCAGCGTGGACTTGCCGCTGCCGGAGGGACCAACCACTGCTACGTACTCACCGGCGCCAATCTCCAGTGACACCCCTCGCAAGGCATGCACGGCTTCGCCGTACATCGGGTAATCCTTCCGGAGGTCGCGCGCGACCAGCACCGGCCGGCTCATGCCGCCTCGGCCCGAAGCACCGCGGCGATGGCTGTCCGCGAGGCGAGCCACGCCGGATACAGTGCAGACAGAGAACCGGTCAGCAACAGGACCAGCGCCGCTCTGAAAAGGCTCTCCCGCCGGGGCACGAAGAAGGAGAACGCAGCGGGGAGGCCGGGAAAGCTGGTCAGGATACTGTCGAGGTAACGGGCGGTGACCAAACCGAGCACGATACCCAGAAGGGATCCGATGGCAGTGAGCGATACACCCTGCAGCAGCACCTCGCGTATCACCGTAGCACGGCTGATACCGATAGCTCGCAGCGTGGCGATCTCCCCCAGCCGCTCGTTGACCGTGATGGTAAGCAGGGTCGCGATCAGCAGCACCGTCACGATAAGACTCATGCTGCCGAGGATGTAGGAGAGCTGCCGAAAGTAGACCAGACGCTGCTTGAACTCTCGGACGAGGTCGGCCACGCTGTTCACTTCAAGCTGAGGGAACCGCTCACGCAGAGTTTTGGCCACGGCGGGAGCGGCAGTGTCCTCAGTGGCCCTGACCATCAGCAGGGAGGCTTGATCCCCCACTCTCTTCCCCGCCAGCGACTGCATCACCGGCAGCAGCGTGCCGACCGACGGCTGGTCCCGGTAGTCGTACACCCAGCGCACCAGACCCCTAACCCCCGCCGTCCGGCCCACCGCGGCGGTGACGACCTGCGGATCCAGGCGGCCCACCAGGGTGACACTATCTCCGACCTTTGCCTGAAGCACTCGCGCCGCCGGCAGGCTGAGCAGTACGCCGGTGCTGTCGCGGGGACTCAGGTCTCCTCCGGCGATAACGGTGTAGAGGGCCTGCGCCTCGGGCTGGATCCCGTAGCCAAACAGAGTGATGAGGCTGTCTCTGCGCCGGCCGTACAATGAGGCTCCCAAGACCGCTCCCGCCGCGGCAATGCCCGGTGTATGCCGGATCGAGGTAACCAGCTGGGTGGCGCCGGACAGGGTGGCGTCGGTATCAAACGGCAGCGTTCCCTTGGGGGTCAGCCGGATCTGATATCCTCGGGCCAGAAGCAGCTCGGCAAATGACTTCTCGATTCCACCGCTCAGCATCACCATATCCAGCAGCATGGCTGCCGAGACCGCGATCCCTATGATCGAGAGGCCGGTCCGCAGTCGATGTCGCCCCAGGCTTTTGAGACTCCAGCCCAGCCCTGTCACCCGCGCCCCCACAGCACAAGGGGACGAGTCTGGACCAGTCTCCAGGCAGCGAGTGCACCAGCCACCGCTCCGAGCCCGAGCGACAGCACGACACTGAACCAGACGATGTCAGGCGTGATAATGGAGAAGGTCAGGACCGTATCGAAGAACCGGCGATAGTAGGCGTTGGTGGCCGCACCAGCCAGGTACGCCAATCCGGTTCCGAGCAGGCAGCCCAGAGCCGCCAGCAGAATGGCTTCCAGCAGAAGGGCGCCGAATATGGTGCGGCGCCGCACGCCCACAAATCGCATGACGGCGGCATCCAGCCGGCGTTCCTCCACCTTGAGGAGCATGATACAGAGGACGAACACCGTGCTGGCCACGATGGTGATCACCGCAATCGCCCGGTGAAAGCGGCTGACCACTCGGAAGGTCTGCGAGGATTCCGCGGCAATGCTGGCCGACGGGAAGGCCCGGAACCCGTAGGCGCTCCGGTTTAGTACCTCGCTGGCTGAATCTGCAGAAATACCGGGCCTGAGACCGATACTTAGACGATCCACCCGGTCTGGGGACCCCAGGAGGGCCGCCAGGTCGGGAAGGTGCATCCGGAGATGGCGCTCGCGTTTGGCGATCTCAGCCGGATCCGCTCTGGGCTCGTAAATGGCCGAGATCTTCATCAGGCTACCGGGCCTGTCCGGCCGGGGACCCAGTCGGACGCTGTCGCCCACCGAGAGCCCTAGCTCCTCGGCCAATTGACGCTCGACCGCGACCCCGCCCACTTGTGCCGCGGCCGGCCCGGTCACGACCGGCAGCAGGAACAGCAAGGCGCCCAAGTGTCGGGCCAGAGTAGTCATAAAGGAAACTAGTGCCGCACGGTTCCTTTCTGGGAATGCCTGGAGCAGAACATCTATGACGGGTCAGAGCCAACCGAGGGTTGCCGTGGTGGGCATGAGCGAGTCCGGCAGGGGCTGGGCGTCGCTGGTGGCGGGAGCCGGCTGGCCACTGACAATCTACGACCCGGACGCTGCCCTGCTCCATGACGGCGAAGACGATATAGCGACCCGGAAACGGCACTCTCAGGGTGTCGGCCTGCCGGCCATGCGGGAGCACCGGGACGACTCGGCCCCGGGGCAGCTCCGGCTGGGACGTAGTCTCCTCGATACCGTGAGTAACGCCGACTGGATCATCGATACCAGTGGCGGCGACTTGCTCCACCGGCAGCGGCTCCTGGAACAGATCGAGCGCGCGGCACGCATGGCAGCTATCGTGACCTGTGGGGCTCCCGGTCTTTCGCCGACGGATCTCTGTGCCCGCCTTCGCCGGCCCACTCGGCTTCTCGTGGCCCATGCCCTCGATCCGGTGGAACACGTGCTTGCGGTCGAGGTGGTGCCCGGCACGCTGACTGACCCAGCGGTGCTGGACGAGCTCAGAAACTGGCTCCGCCAACTGGGACGGGTACCGATCGTCCTGCGGAAGGAAGTGCCGGGTAACGCCACTGGACGCATTGCAGTCGCGGTATGGAGGGAGTGCATTCGGCTGGTGCTGGACGGCGTGCTGGAGGTGCGGGACGTGGATGTTCTGGTCTCCTCCGGACTGGCGGCCCGCTGGGCCGCGGCCGGACCGTTCCAGACGGCCTATCTCGAGGCCGGCGAACGGCAGACGGCGCAGCTCAGCGCCTTGTTGCGGGCTCTGGAAACTCGCTGGGAAGGCGACACCAGCTTCTATTTGCCTCCGGCCGAGCATCAGCACCTGATTCGATTGATCGAGCGGGCTTACGATGGTGAGGGCGACGTTCTCAAAGGCGCGCGGAATGAACGGCTGGCCGAGTTGAGGAGAATCGTAGGCTACTGACTCCGAAATGGATGTTCGAAGCTCAGATACAGGAACAGCCCCTCTGCCCCATCCCCGTCTCGCCCCAATCCAATGGTATACGCAGCGCCTGGCACTACCTGAAGATGACCAAAATCGAGGGCAGTACGGATGCCGGGATTGAGAACCCAGGTTGATGCCTCAGTCATCCTCCCCTCCGTCACGACCTCACCCGCCTCGTACCAGACTGTCTCCAGCAGAAGATTGAAGCGGGGACGAGCCAGCCAGATAACGCTGGCGCCCAGGTTGAGTCCATACGTCGTCGCCTGATCGCCCGCGGCATTTCGGGCTGAGGGCGTCAGGGTGGCTCCCGCATTCCAGTGAGTCACCACAGCTTCGCTCAGCACCAGTGTCAATGGGACATTGACCTGAACCCCTACTCCTCCCCTTCCTCGGCCCGCAGCTTCACTACCAGTAGCTAACAAGAGACTCAGCCGGGGAGCGGCGACGACGCGGGCCTGGGGATTGCCCGCCAGCTGATACCGATAGTTGACGGCCACGTCGCCCAGGCCGGTCCCCCGCACTTCGGTATTCAGGAAGGGAATGGTGTAACTGAGCTGGTGCTTGATGCCGCCGAGCGGCCATTCCTGGGTGAAGGAGAAGGTCCAGTCTCCGCCGGTAACGGCGTAGTTACTGATGTGCTGAACGACCCCGGCTTCCTGGTTGTAGGCCTCTTCCACCAGAAAGGAGTTGTCCTGGATTTGCGCGGCGAGTGGTGAGCCGTAAGCAGTGAGCAGTACTATCGAGACACAGAGGAGCACTCGACGGCTCAGGTAGCTCATGAGTCCTCCGCAACCACTCAGTGCTGGACTAGCCCACCCACTGGCGAAAGGTCCCGACCAGCAGCCAGCTATTCAGTCCCATGATGACCCCGGCAACCAGCCAGGCCAGTGCTGCCAATCCACGGCTGTTTACGAACTGACCCATTTTCGAACGCTGACTGGTGAAGTACACCAGCGGTACGACGGCGAAGGAGAGCTGCAGGCTGAGAATGACCTGACTCAGAATCAGGAGCCCGCCGGCGCCACGCTCACCATAGGCCGCGGTGACAATGACTGCAGGGATGATCGCAATGAGCCGGGTGATCAGACGACGGAGCCAAGCCGGCAGCCGGATGTTGAGAAAGCCCTCCATGACGATTTGCCCGGCCAGAGTCCCGGTGATCGTCGAATTCTGACCCGAGGCCAGCAGGGCGACGGCGAAGAGGGTGCTGGCCATTGTGGTGCCCAGCAGCGGCGCCAGCAGCCGGTAGGCATCGCCTATGTCCGCCACCTCCTGATGTCCGGTGTTGTGGAACGTCGCCGCGGCCAGAATCAGAATGGCCGCGTTGATGAAGAAAGCGAACAGCAGGGCGACGGTCGAATCCAAAGTGGCGAAACGAATAGCCTCCCGCTTCGACGCGACGTCGGGCAATACCTTGCGGGTCTGCACGATGGACGAGTGCAGGTACAGGTTGTGGGGCATGACCGTGGCGCCCAGAATGCCGATGGCGATGTACAGCATCATCGGATTGGTCACGATTTGTGAGGTGGGTATCAGGCCTCGGGCGACAAACGAGAGGTCCGGCCGGGCCATGATCAGCTCAGCACCAAAGCAGACACCGATCGTGGCGACCAACGTGATCACCAGCGCCTCGAGGTAGCGAAACCCCTTGTGCTGCAGCAACAGAATGAGCAACACGTCGAACGCGGTCAGACACACACCCCATATCAGCGGAATTCCGAACAACAGGTTCAGGGCGATAGCCGAGCCGATCACCTCCGCCAGATCACAGGCGGCGATGGCGATTTCGCAGAGGACCCACAGCACAAAGCTGACCGGCCGCGAGTAGTGGTCCCGGCAGGCTTGCGCGAGATCCCGGCCGGTCGCAATGCCGAGCTTCAAGGCGAGAGCCTGAAGGAGAATCGCCATCAGGTTCGAGAGCAGGATGACGCTCAGCAGGGTATATCCGAACCGCGCTCCACCGGCCAGATCGGTTGCCCAGTTTCCTGGATCCATGTAGCCCACGGCCACCATATAGCCCGGCCCGGCAAAGGCGAGCGCCTTGCGCCAGAAGGAAACGCCCTTGGGCACATGGACCGTGTGATAGGACTCGGGCAGGCTCGGTAGTGTGCGTGGATAGCGCCACGCGCCGAGTTCGCGGACGGGTTCGGACGAGGCAGCGCTCATACGGCCCCCGTGCAGGCGCACTGAAGAACGTGACTGAGCTCGCGACCGATGACGTGCCGCTGTCCGCCGACCTCGATGGTGACCAGGTCGTCGAACGGCTGCCGGTCTAGCACCGTAATCCGGACGCCCGGCTTAAGGCCCAATGAAGCGATGTAGCGCAGCCGCTCGGGCTGATTTTCATGAACTCGATGGATCTCGACGGTGTCACCAACCGGAATATCGGAGAGCGGTGTGCAGGAAAGCTCGTGGACGAAACCGTCTGCCGAAGGGATGGGGTCGCCGTGAGGATCCACGTCAGGATTCCCCAGGGCGCTGGCCATCCGTTCGACCAGGGTGTCGGAGACCGCGTGCTCCAAACGCTCGGCCTCATCGTGGACCGTGTCCCAGGAGTAGCCCAGGAACTCCACCAGATAGGCTTCGATCAGGCGGTGCCGGCGAACCATCCGCAGAGCTGCCCGGCGACCCTCATCGGTCAGCTGGACCCCGCGATAGGGAACGTGCTCCAGCAACCCGTGCTCGGACAGCCGCTTGACCATCCCGGTAACCGATGGCGGCGATAGCGCGAGCAGGTGAGCGATCTCGCTGGTAGAAGCGGGACGACCCTCCGGGGACAACTGGTATATGGCCTTCAGATAGTCTTCGACTGACCGGGTCAAACTGTCGCTAAGGGTAGCGGCACTCACACTGGGCTCCGTTTAGGCTTGCCTAATACTGATGTGTGAGCCGACTAATGTCAAGTTTAACCTAGTTGAAGTGCTACGCGAACTCGGCCAGGAAGCTGGTGAGAATCCGTTCCGTCATGCCCCAGACGATGGCATTCTCGAGCTGATACGCCTGAACCTGCCGGCTCCTGCCCGCAACCTCAAGCTGAACCGGATGATGGGTATCGGGACGGAGCAGGTAGTCAACCGGCACCCAGCTGGCCTGGGCCACTTCAGGGTTGAGCCGCATGGTCGGACGCACCGGCAGCAGAAATACAAAGGGCCGTACCGCTATAGGCGGCAGTACCGGGGTGCGGGGAATGACGTCGGGTAGGCTGCCTATAAGATCCTCGGGCCTGAGCTGGAGCCCGACCTCCTCGAAGGTTTCGCGGATAGCGGTTCCGCCAAGGTCGGAGTCGCCTGGCTCTCGTCGGCCGCCGGGCAAGGCCATGTGGCCAGACCAGGGATCTCCCGAACGATCGGCCCTGCGGATGAGGAGGATGGAATCGGGTTGAGGGGTAAGGATGATGGCGACGGCTGCCCACAGCAGGGAGGGATCCTGATCGCTGGAATCACCCTTCCGGATAGCCAGACGCTCCCGAAGCCGGGCCACCCGAAGCGTCACTGAATCGGGTGCTGTCAATTGGAGATTCCGGTTAGCCGCTCGCTGACCTCCCATAGACGTCGCGCGGCTGCCTCATCGTTGGACTCACGCGACGAGGTCACCGGCCTCTTGTTGACGAAGTACTTTCCGGTAACGCCTTCTACTTCCTGAGATGAAGCCAGGTAGACGATCGTTTCTGCTCCTTTCTCCGGCTTGGCACCGAAGGTGCGAGCGAGCGCATCTCCGGCAGCCGGCACGCCCATGTAGTCAGCCAGCAGTCTGGTGGCGATCACGCCTGGATGCAGGCAGTTGGCGGTGACTCCGGTGCCCCTCAGGCGGCGCACGAGCTCATAGGTGAACAGGATATTGGCCAGCTTGGATTGGCTATAGGCCCGGTTTCCATCGTAGCCCCGCTCGCCCTGGAGATCGGCAAAGTCCAAGTGCGATCCGCTGTGGGCGCCTGAGGAGACGTTGATGATTCGGGACGGAGCTGCCGCCTTCAGACAGTCCAGCAGCAGATTCGTGAACAGGAAATAGGCCAGGTGGTTGACGGCAAACTGCTGCTCCAGGCCATCGAACGTGAGCTGGCGCCGGCGGGTAAACACCCCCGCATTGTTGATCAGGACGTGGATCGCAGGGTGACGTTTCCTGATCTGCGCGGCCGCTCTTTGGATATCGGTCTGAGAAGACAGGTCTGCTGCAACAACGTCGAGTGCTGCAGGGTGCCGGCTGGCGATCTCGTTGGCCACCTTGTCTCCATCCACCTGTTGCCGGCAGACCAGGGTGAGACTGGCACCGAGACTCGCGAGGGCTTCCGCGCTGGCCCTCCCGATGCCCCTGCTGGCCCCGGTGATCACACAGACTCGGCCGGTCATCTCAGCGGACATGGACGATTACTGAAGATTGGCAGCCAGCCACTCGAGCGTGGCGTCAAAGACGGTGTCCAGCTCGGGAGTGGCTGAGCCCCACGGGTGAGTTGCGCCGAAGGTATGGCCGCCACGCTCGATAGCCAGCAACCTGGTCTTCTTGGGGCGGCTGGCCGCAGCCAGGACTTCGGCTTCGTGGAACCGTACCGATTCGTCCTCGGTCCCGTGGATGATGAGCCAGGGAACCCGGATCCGTGCCGCCGCTGCCTCGATATCCAGGGTTTCGGCATTCTGCTCGATGTCGTCCAGCACGTCGGTGTACAGCGGCAGGACTTGACCGGTACGGGCGTTCTGGATCTCAGTTTGACCGCGAGCGCGCCAGGCGCTGCGTTGGTCCTCCGGCCATCGCTCCACCCGGGAGATGGCCGCCCAAGTCACCAGGGTTTGGACGCGGGAATCTCGCGCGGTTTGCAGGACTGCGGTGCCACCGCCGCGCGAATGGCCAACCAGCGCGAGCGTACTCGGCACCGCGATGTCCAAAGCGCCGCTCATCAGTGCATCGAGAACGCGCTGAAGGTCCTGGAGCTCGGCGGAAAAGGTGTTGTGTCCAAAGCGATCCGGCAGGGAGAACTCACCGGCGTCGTCAACACCGCTCCCGCTGAGGTTGAAGGTGACCGCGGTGAATCCGGCCCGGGCTAGACGCTCAGCCAGGTGGGGAAACATCCCCCAGTCCTTGAAGCCCTTGAACCCGTGGACGACAACCACCGCCGGTCGGGAGGTTTTCCGGCTCGCCGATCGAACGTCGATGAGGATCTGACCCAGCACTCCCGGGAGAGAATGCTTGGTAAGAGCAGGTGTAGCCATCGCTGAATGGTAGTCGGGTTAGAGTACCGCCGGCTCCAGCAGCTCGACCTCTCCGGCACTCGCGTCCAGGCGGGCGCGTACCCCGAGAGGGAGTGTCCACTGGGCATCGATATGGCCGATCGGAAAGCCGTAAGCCACCGGAATCCCAAGGGGGCCGAAGTAGGTCGCTAACACCTCGTCGAAGCCGAGGGCCCCCTCCGAGGTGGAACGATCCATCTCAGTAAAGCGGCCGATGATTGCTCCGGCCAGGTGCTGGAGAACACCCAGAGTCCTGAAGTGGGCCAGCATCCGGTCAACCCGGTAAAGATCCTCGCCCACGTCTTCCAGGAAGAGGAGAGCTCCCTCGAATTCGGGAAAGTACGTGGTGCCGGCGAGACAATGGAGCAGAGTGAGGTTGCCTCCAATAAGCGGACCTTCGGCTGTTCCGCCGGTCAGGGTAACAATTCGGTTTTTCTGAGGGGTCACTGCCCGCTCGGGTGATTCGAGCCGGTCCAATCGGCCGGCCGGCTGGGCGGAAGTGAGCACCCGAGAAAAATGGCTGCGGCTGAAGCTGGGCATGGCCGCACGAGCTACCGGCCCATGAAAAGTGACGACACCCGTACACCGATTGATTGCGTTGAGCAGGGTAGTGATGTCGGAAAAACCGATGAGCGCCTTGGGGCGTCGCGCCATGGCCGCGAAATCCACCCGATCGAGCAGCCGGAGACTGCCGTAGCCTCCGCGTATGCACCAAACTGCATCGATAGCGGAATCCTGGAGCGCCGCGTTAAGATCGTAGAGTCGCTCCTCGTCAGAGCCAGCCAGGTAGCCATAGCGCTTATGGGCATTTTGACCTAGGACCGGTTCGTAATCCAGCGCACGGCAGAGCTCCTGAGCCCGGGTTAGATCGTCTCTCTCCAATACGGGACCGGCGGGAGCAACCAAGGCGATGCGATTGCCGGGTATGAGTCGGGGAGGCTGGACCAGCGGTCTGGACCGCATTGTTGATCCCGGAAGTAGATTGACGCACCTAACCAGGGAGAACCCTCATTGCGTGCTTCGCAGCCCGCCTTGCTTGCTGCCGGTCGCGTAATCGCCGAGATGCGCGACTCGATGGTCTCTCAGTGGACCGACTGGCTGGGAGACCGGATGACGTCAGCTCCCACGATACCGCGGTCCACGGTCGAGCGGGAGTTCCGTCTCCTGTTCGATGTGCTGACCGAGATGGTTGGCCCGCTGCGGCGAGAGGTCAATCCCGTCTGGTACCACGTCTGTGAGCACTACGGCCGAGTGGCGTCGGCCCGGGGATTGGCTGCAGGTGAGGTCGTCGAGGAACTGCAGTTCCTGCGCGAGCTGCTCATTCGCGAGCTGGCCCCGATCCTAGTGGCCATGCGGGCTCGCCAGGGCATGGCGATCATGCTGCGGCTGAACCGGGTCATCGACAAAGGTGTTGCGGTTGCGGTGGTGGGATACACTGATGCTCTGGTCGCTACCCTGTTCTCCCAAAACGGGGTGCCTCTGAGCAGTACCAAACAGGATGTAGCCGAGGTGGAGCGGCAGCTCGACATCCTGGAGCAGGAACTCCAAGCCGTCTCGCCACCGATCTAGCGGCACTTTCACCGGTGCCGCTGTCGGATCTCTCGGAGCTGCTGCCCGCGGCTCCCTGGCTGCTCCCGTTTCTCACGCTGCCCCGGCTCGCTCGTCGTACTCCCAACCTCAGTGATGCGCCCCGCAGCTCCGGGCCGATGGTGTCGATCATCATCCCGGCTCGAAACGAGTCCAGAACGATACGCACCGTCATACAATCGGTGCTCGAATCGACCTATCAGCCGTTCGAGGTCTTGGTGGTGGACGATCGGTCCACCGACGACACTGCCACCCTGGTGCGCGGGTTTACCTCCGACACGCGACTCCGGCTGCTCAGTGGTGAAGAGTTACCGGCAGGGTGGTACGGAAAGCCCTGGGCCTGCTTTCAGGGCTATCGCGCCGCGCGGGGCAACCTCTTCCTGTTTACTGATGCCGACACCAGGCACTATCCCGAGCTGCTGGAGCGGGCGGTAGGCGCGCTGCTTACCCAACGGGCGGACCTGGTGACGGTCTCCCCACGGCAACGCTGCATCACCTTCTGGGAGCGGATCGTCATGCCCCAGATCTGGTATCTGCTGGCGCTCCGATACACTCCGCGAAGTGTGAACCGAGCGCGGCGACCTCGCGATGTCATCGCCAACGGCCAGTTCATTCTGACCAGCCGCACCGCGTACGAAACCGCCGGTACGCACGCGGTCGTTCGCCATGAGGTGGCTGAAGACCTGGCCCTCGCCCAGACGTACGTCGGCAAAGGCCTCAGACTCCACTTCGCCTTTGCCGAGCGGTTGATGGAGACCAGGATGTATGAAGGACTTTCTTCGCTGATCGAAGGATGGTCCAAGAACATCTATCTGGGGGGACGGCGCTCCTTCCCGGACGAGCCGTTCCAGCGATCTCTCGTTCCAGCGATGCTGATCATTGCCATGGTCTTTTGGCTGATTCCACCTGCGCTCTTGATCTGGAGTGCCGCCGAAAGGTGGGTCATGCTTTCGGCCGCGGCAGCGGCCGTAAGCTTGTCCTTGGTATTCTGGATCGTGATCTGCTGCGGGATGCTGATTCCGCCACTCTATGGTCTGGGCTACCCTCTTGGGGCGCTCATGGCGCTCTACATCGTTCTTCGGTCCACCTGGCGGGGAAACCGGCGGGTAGAGTGGAGGGGTCGGGTTTACGGCGAAAGTACGAGCAGCGACAAGGTAGGAGAGCAGTAGGGGCCGCCGCATCAGTTTATCGCCGGTCTACCACCACGTTCTGCATCGGAATTCTGGCGCCGAGAAGACGTCCGTCGGGATTGAACCTCAGATCATAGCGGGTGTCGCCGATATCCATCCGCACCGAATCGGCACTTATCGGGGAGAGCCTGGCAACCAGCGTCTGCCCCCCTCCCAGGTTAAAAAACGGGACAGAGGACCCATGATTGGCGGCACGCGCCCGCCGCACGGCCTGCTCGATCAGCGCGAACGACAGGTTGAGGTAAGGAATGGCGCCCGACTCCGTTCCCATAACCCTGGTTACCAGCCCGCTTCTGCCAATCTCGTCCACCGCGGCACTGTCTTCCTTGAAGATCACCCGGGCCCGTTGCACGATTCTCGGCTGGCTCGTGCCGCTGTCGGCGCCTTCCTGAACGGTCACTTCGATTAATGGGACGCTCCCATCGGGTGCAAGCACTGCGGCGTAGCGCTCTGACGTGCCCTTGGTGTTCCGTATGTTGAGGGTGCCTTCCAACTTGGTTGCCGTCCGGACGAACCGCTCGGTCGCGACGGTGTCGGGCCCGCGAAGAACCAGGAACGAACCGCTGTCCGCGGCCGCCTGCGCCGAAAGATCCCCGCCTGTGCTGATCAGCGTTATGACTGCAAGCAGAAATGATGTTTTCATCGTGGAAATGTCCCCGCCCCCGTTCCGGGAGTCAATTCGATCCCAGCCGCAAGATTCCGATGACATCCTCATCACTGGCCGCAGCTACCGTGGGCATCCGCTTTCGGCGATGGGCCACGGATGGAGCTACAGCACGCACTGCAGTCGATCGGCTCCATTGCCGACTTGCCCGGCTTCATCACTACGCTGGGCCACTGCGCCAAGCTGGAGCCAATTCCGCACTCCGCCTGGAACAAGCCGGGATCTCGAACCTTCGACTTAACACTGGTAGGCCAGACCACTGGTCTTCCCTGGTTCGCCATAAACAGCACGAGGCCTGAGCGAGATGCGGTCCTGCTGGCCCGGCGCATCGCGCGTCGAGGCAAGCTCGCTGTGGTGCTGGCACTGGACAGCCAAGGCCGCCAGCTCGGAATATCGGTGGCATTTGGCAGCACTCCCGGCCTGCGAGTCAGCCTCAGCACCCCCGACGCAGAATCTCTGGCTTCTCTCGCGCGGCTTGCGGGTACCCCGGAAGGCGGCACACTCGCCTTTGCCGCTCGAGCAGCGGATGCACTCGCAACCGAACCGGTGGGAAGGCGCTTCTTCCGGGAATTCAAAGGAACACTCGACCGGATGGCCGCGGCCCTGCCGGAGCCCATGCCAAGAGCAGACCGGCACGCGGTTGTACTGCTCCAGCTGACGCGCGTCCTCTTTCTCTATTTCATCCAGAGTAAAGGCTGGCTCGGACAGCGAAGCCGGTTTCTGGCGGAGGAGGTTGACCGTTGTCTCAGCCGGGGCCGCCGTATCCACCGCGATTTCCTGCGGCCACTTTTTTTCGGCACCCTGAACCAGCCCCGGGCTGAGCGAAGCCAGACGGCCCGGCAATTCGGCGCCATACCATTTCTCAATGGCGGCCTCTTCGAGCCTCATTTGCTCGAGCGGCGTTATCGGGCCGATATCCCGAATCCACTGTGGTGTGATGCTTTCGACCGGCTGTTCGAGCGTTTCCACTTCACTGTTTCTGAAGGTACCAAACCAGGCAGCGTCGCCCCCGACATGCTCGGCCACGTCTTCGAGGGGGTCATGGACCCCGAGGATCGTCGGGCATCGGGCACGTTTTACACCCCGGCCGCTCTGGTGGAGCGGTTGGTAGATGCGGCATTAACGGTGGTGCTCGCCCTCCGAATGGGGTGCAGCGAGCAGGAAGCCGAGCGCCGGTTGACCGAGCAAGATCCCGCTGCTGCGCGCCTGCTCGACGGGATAACAGTACTCGATCCGGCTGTGGGTTCCGGGGCCTTCCTTCTCGGCACTCTGCACCGGCTCTCCGTAACCGGCAAACCCTCGGAGCACGCAGAACGGAAGCGCCGCGTTCTCCAGCAAAGCCTGTTCGGGGTGGACCGGAACGCCGCGGCAGTACGGCTGGCAGAGTTACGTCTGTGGCTGTCCGTCATTGCCGATGACCCCAGCAATTCTGCCCACGCGGTGCAGCCCCTGCCCAATCTCGACTGTCTGATCCGTCAAGGAGACAGCCTGTTCGATCCCGGAGGCCTCGACCTGTTTTCTGCCGCCTCGCGGCATGAGCCGGCATTGGTAACCGAGATCTCGCAGGCGCGGAAACAGGTAATTGGCGCCACGGGATCACAGAAGAGGAGCTGGGTGCGCCAACTGCATCAGCTCGAAGCTCGAGCCCTGGGGAGCTCCCTTCGGCAGGCTGAGGAGCAACGTCGAGGCGTCATTGCAAGCTATTTGCAACTCGCCCGGGCTCTGGATCTGTTCGGCCGGCAGCGAGGACTGGATCGGGAGTTGCGCGCCGGCCTGAGCCAGGAACGCGCCGCTCTCCGCCGGCTCCGTCAGGGCCGCCGGCAGCTGTCCCGCCACGACGAAGTTCCCTGGTTTCACTATCACAGCGCGTTTGCGGACGTTTTCGCCCAGGGAGGCTTCGATCTGGTAATCGGCAATCCACCCTGGCTCCGCTCCGAAGCAATCCCACCCAACGCTCGGAGGCAGATCGCTGACCGGTATCGCTGGTGGAGATGCCGCGGTGCTGGCTACGGCAAGTCTCCCGATCTGGCCATTGCCTTTCTGGAGCGAGCCTTCGAGCTGGCCCGGCCGAGTGGCACAGTAGCCATGCTCGTACCCGCCAAGATCGCTACCGCCGGCTATGCTGGGCGGGCCCGTTATGCGCTCGCCAGTTCCAAGACCCTTCATGTGCTGGCCAATGTCACCGGAACCCGTGAGGCAGCATTCGATGCCACGGTATATCCGCTGGCGCTGGTTGCCGGAAACTCGACTCCATCGCTCAACCAGTTGGTTCGCACACATCTCTCTTACGACACGGGAGATTGCCTCGAGCAAACAGAACTTCGCGGCGGGTCACCGTGGATCCTGAAGCATGCCGGTGTCCAGGCTGTGTTAGTTGAGCTGGAGCAGCAGCAGCCTCACCTGGCCGAAAACATCAGATGTCATCTGGGGGTAAAAACCGGACTGAACCAGGTATTTCTCGATCCACCGGTAGATATCGAAGCGGAGCTCCTCCGTTGGGCGCTTCGGGGACGCGACATCAGGCCGTTTCGCTGCCGTTCCAAATTGCGGCTGCTCTGGACGCACGATGTCGGGGGACATCCGCTATCCCGCCTTCCACCGAGGGCTCAGGCCCATCTGAATCGGCATGCTGATGCGCTTCGGTCCCGCCGGGATTTTCAACAAGAGCCGTTCTGGACGGTGTTCCGGACGGCGCCCGCGGTGGCGCGGTACCGGGTGGTGTGGTCTGATCTGTCCCGGCAGCTCAAAGCAGCCGCCTTGACCACCCGAAACGATAGCCAGTGTATCCCGCTCAACACCTGCTATGTGGCGCCGGTCGCCAGTGCCCTGCAGGCTCACGCGCTGGCCGCCTGGCTGAATTCCACCTGGATCCGCGCGATCGCCATGCTGAGCGCGGTGCCGGCAGCGGGCGGATTCTTTCGATTCAATGCCGGGGTGGTTACAGCTCTGCCGCTCCCGCCTGCGGCACTGCGAGATCGAGACCTGGCCCAGCTTGCGCTCCGGGGCCGGGCCGGCAAGCCGGTTGGGACCGAGATCGACGCGCTAGTGGCGCATCATCTCAGTCTCGCGGAGCGTGCTCAAAAGGCCCTTCGTGATGCACTGGGCAGCTGCTCCATCGATCATCGCTGAAGAGCTGGTCGAGGTGCCGGACCCTCTTCTCACTATCCTGCGCCCCGGACCATTGGCCTCCCCTGCGCAAATCGCGGCTCACCTGGCGCGCAGTCTCGGCCCGGTTGAGTCTCCCGCTCAACCGCCCTCCTGGCTGCTGAGATGCCAGCAACCGAGCTTTCGCCGGGTGTTGGCAGCAATCGCTCGCTACCGTGGGGCACTCCTGGCAGACCCTGTGGGGAGCGGCAAAACGTTCGTTGCCCTCGCGGCGGCGGCGCAGCTCAACCAGAAAACAACGGCGTGCCTGGTCCCCGCGTCCTTGGTGTCCCAGTGGCATGCCACAGCTGCCCGGCTCGGTGTTGCAGTGGAGCTCTGCTCCCACGAGCAGGTCAGCCGGGGACGCCTGCCGCGCGGCACCCGAGGACTGGTCATTGTCGATGAAAGCCATCATTTCCGAAATCCGCACACCAGACGCTATCGGCACCTCGCTCCCTGGCTGACTGGCCGCTCCGCGCTGCTGCTGACCGCTACACCAATCGTTAATCGAGCGGCAGATCTCGCCGCTCAGCTGCTGTTATCCATCCGAGATGATGCGCTGGCCCTCGAGGGGGTTAGCTCCATTCGGGCGCTGCTCAAGCAGGGGTGCTCGGCTCCAGCGCTGGGTGAGCTGGTGTTCGAGAACGACGCGGTAATCGAATCGAGGCCCCAGCGCGTGCTCGTGCGCCAAGCGGCTGATCCAAGGGAGTCCTTGGCCGCCGAGGCGGTGCTCGCGAAGGTGGGTGCGCTCAAGCTGTCCCGCTGCCGGACCACCGCCGAGCTGATCAGAGGGGTTTTCCTGCGGGCCGCGGCATCGAGCCCGGCGGCGTTTCGGGAGAGCCTCCGTCGTTATCGGCGGCTGCTGCTCCACGCGCGAGACGCGCTGAGGGCGGGACAGATCCTGGACAGGAGAGAACTGAAACGCTTCACTCGCCAACTGGACGACCAACTGGTCTGGTGGGAGCTGCTGCCTGTGGCTCGGGCCGGGTCGGAGATCGAGCTGAGCGACCTGGAGCAGCTGGAGATGATGATCCATCAGGTCGAAGATGTAGCTTCGAGACCAGACCTGAAGCTGGAACGCCTCCGCATCCTGCTGCGTGATGGCATCCCAACGCTGGTGTTTGCCACCAGCCGCGCGACCGTGCGCTACTTACGCGACGCACTATCCGATCTCCGCGTCGCCTGGTGCACCGGCGATCGGGCCGGCATTGGACCCGCCCCATTGCCGCGAGACAACGTGCTCGGCTGGTTCCGGGCAGCTACCTCTTTGTCTGAGGCGCCGAGGCATCTGGTTGTAACTGACGTGGCGGCCGAGGGGTTGGACCTGCAGCGGGTGGCCCGAGTGGTTCATTACGACCTTCCCTGGACCCCTATGCGGGTGGAGCAACGAGAAGGACGAGCTGTGCGCTATGGCTCGAGCCACCCGCGGGTAGAGGTCGTTACCCTGGCTCTACCCCAGCCGCTGGAACGGCGGATCCGCCTCAACGCCACACTGGCCCGGAAAAACAAACTGCCTGCCGCGGTGGGGCTGGGGCTCTCGGGAAAACATGTCTGGCGCTGGCGAAGCGAGCTGGCAACCCGGTTCGAGGGGCTCCCTGAGGCTACGGGACTGGCTCAGGTGGTGAACTCATCGAGCGGACTTCTCGCGGGGTTCGTCTGCTGCCCATCGGGCCGCACCGCTGGCTCGAGCGGCACGATTCTGTGGATTGATGACCAGGCCAACTGGACCGAGTCACCCGACGTTATAGGTTTGCGGCTCGAGTCTGCCGCCGCGCAACCGGAAACCAGTGAACCTGATCCTGCCCAGTTGCGGGCTTATCTCGCGGTACTGGCTAAAGCCATACGGGAGCGCCTCAACTCGACGACCGGCCGGCGCTGGACAGTTCCCGACCCGAGTCCCGCAGCTCGAGTGGTTCTGGCCCAGCTGCATGTGCTGGTGGGAGAAGCGGTGCGTCGCCATAACCCGGCGGCTCTGGCTTGGCTGGAGCGTGCAATAAGCTTTGTTGCCCGGGGCCACACTGCAGGTGAGGACGCGTTGATGGAACGGCTGGCCAAGGCCCGGCAAGGTGACCTCAAGGCTCTCATCCGGGCACTCCCTCGGGCAGAGCCGGCCCCCGATCACTTCGAGGTGACACTCACCGGTCTGGTCCTCTTCGGCCCTGCGAAAACCAACAGGGGCACGGTAGCTTCTCCGTCATGTCCCAGCTCCAAACGGTTCTCTTCGATCTCGATGGCACCCTGATCGACTCGATCAGGCTCATTCTCGACAGCTATCACCATACGCTCATGCAGCATGATCTTCCGGCCCGATCGGACGAGGAGTGGCTTCGAGGAGTAGGCACTCCCCTGCATGTTCAATTCTCGCAGTGGCATGACTCCCCGGAGATGCTGGAGGCCATGATTGCTACCTATCGAGAATTCAATCTCCGGCACCATGATCGAATGGTGACGGTGTATCCCGGCGTGGTGGAGGCGGTGAGAGAGATCAAATCGGCAGGAATCCAAACCGGTCTGGTCACCAGCAAGAACCGGCAGGGCGCCCTGCGCGGACTGACGCTGGTTGGGCTGGAAGCGCTGATGGACGTGATGGTCTGCGCCGACGAAGTAAGCAACCCCAAGCCCCACCCAGAACCGGTCGAGAAGGCCCTGGCGCTGTTGGGAGCCGATCCACCGCGCACCGTCTACGTAGGCGACAGCATACACGACATGCATTCCGGCCGAGCCGCCGGGGTCAAGACCGCCGCGGCGCTCTGGGGGCCCTTCGGGAGGTCACATCTGGCGAGTGCCGACCCGGACTACTGGTTGGAAAAACCGGAGGATCTGGTCGAGCTTATCATCGAGAAGCGTCGAGGATCTCCCTCAGTCTCCGCATCAGGGTCTCCACCGTAAACGGCTTTTCCAGATAACCAATGCCGGCAGGCATCGAGTCGTCGCTGGTAAAGGCACGCTCGGCAAAGCCGGACATGAAGATCACCCGAAGGTCTGGCCGGCGGGACCGAAGCCGCTGCACCAGCTCATGCCCTCCCATCTCCGGCATCACCACATCGGTGAGAACCAGATCGATGGTCTCCTCATGGGTGTCGAAGATTCGGAGCGCCTCCGCGCCGTTGCGAGCCTCGAGCACGGTATACCCATGCCACTCGAGCAGCCGGCGAACCGATGAGCGAACCGCCGCCTCATCTTCAACCAGCAACAGGGTCTCGGTTCCGATCTCGGGCATCCGCTGGGGAACGGTGCCGATCGGAGCCTCGGGTCCCCAGTAGCGGGGGAAATACAGGGTGAAGATCGCGCCCTGGCCCGGCGCGCTCTGCACCGTGACGCGACCCCCGGCCTGCTCCGCAATGCCGAACACTGTGGAGAGTCCGAGTCCCCGGCCACCACCCTGCTTAGTCGTGAAGAAGGGCTCGAAGATCCTTCCCTGGGTGGCCTCGTCGATGCCAATCCCGGTGTCGCTCACGCTGATGCTGACGTAGGGCTCTTCATCTACCTCCGCATCGGCGGTGACGATACGAACCTGACCACCGGCAGGCAGGGCATCCCGCGCGTTGAGAATCAGGTTGACCAAGGCCTGCTCCACCTGAGCGGGATCGAC
>JBJMPB010000220.1:0-2615 GCA_045803455.1 Gemmatimonadales bacterium
CACCTCCGAGGGTTCATGCTGAGGTCTACGCGGCGGGCGGCAGCCCTGTCTATCCACGGAAAGATCCCAAGTGCGACCTCGAGGTGTACCGGTAACGTGCAGACCGTCGTCCGGAAGGGCTAGAATATCAGCCAACCATAAAGGAAGGAGGAAGAGAATGACCTCCTCGCTCCGCGTCATCGTCTTGAAGCCTGGCAAGTACGGCGCCGATGGTTACGTCCAGCGCTTCCGCCGGGGCTTCATGCCCAATTCCACGGTTTCCTATCTGGCGAGCTTGACGCCCGCCGAGGTGGACGGCGCCCGCTGCGAGGTGGTCACGGTGGACGAGTACGTCCATACCGATCTCGACTACCTCGACCTCCTGGCGCGGGACCCGGCCCGCCGCACGCTCGTCGCCTTCGCCGGGGTGCAGAGCCACCAGTTCCAGCGCGCCCTCGACCTGGCGGCGCTGGCGCGCTCGCGCGGTGTCGAGGGCTGCGTGATCGGCGGGCCTCACCCGATGACCTGCGACACTTCGGAGCTCCACGGCCGCGGCGTGAGCTTCGCGCTGTCGGAGGCCGAGATCGTCTGGCCGGCCATCCTGCGCGACGCGCTGGCCGGCGAGCTCCAGCCGGTCTACGGCCGGGATGCCCGCTGGCAGGAGCAGCTCGATCCGCCGCCTCTGACTCCCCCGTCGCGGCGCGATCTCCGGCGCTATTCCGTGCGCATGCTCGGCGTCTACCCGGCGCGCGGCTGCCCCTACACCTGCAACTTCTGCTCGGTGATCAAGATTGCCGGCCGGCAGGTGCGCAGCCAGCCGGTGGCGACCACGATCGCCAGCCTCAAGGCCGCTGCCGCGGCCGGTGTGCGCCTCATCCTGTTCACGGCGGACAACTTCAACAAGTACCCCGAGGTGAAGCAGCTCCTCGAGGCGATGATCGAGGAGCGGATCCGGCTGCCGTTCTTCGCCCAGTGCGACGCCCAGATCTGGCGCCAGGAGGAGCTGATCGAGCTCCTCGCGCGCGCCGGCTGCTTCCAGATCTTCGTGGGGGTCGAGTCCTTCCAGCGCGAGGCCTTGCGCGGAGCGCACAAGTTCCAGAACCACCCCGAGAGCTACGGCCGCATCGTCGAGCTCTGCCGCGCTCACCGCATCACCACCCACTTCTCGAACATCATCGGCTTTCCGCCCGACACCGAGGCCGGAGTGCTGGAGCACCTGCGGAGGCTGCGCGAGCTGGGGCCCGACGTGGCCTCGTTCTACATCCTGACTCCGATCCCGGGCACCGACCAGTACGAGGACTTCCTGGCCCAGGGGCTCCTCACCGAGCACAACCTCGACCGCTTCGACGGCACCTGCGTCACCTGGCGCCATCCTCAGTTCGAGCCGCGGCAATGGCAGGAGCTTCTCCTGCGCTGCTACCGCGAGTTCTACTCCGGCCGCGACATGGCCGCGAAGCTCCTGCGCTGGGTGCTCGGGCGCTGGGATTTCCGCACTACCGCCGGCTTGCTGACCATGGGCGGCTACGCAGCGCTGCAGCGGACCTCGGTGGCGTTGGGCGAGCATCCGATGAGCGGCGGCAGCGGCCGGGTGCGCCTCGACCGGGCCGCGGACTACGCCGGTCTGCGGCGCAACTTTTTCGGTTTCGACCTGGTGCCGCTGCCGCGCAGCCTGACCCTGTCCGCGACCGACGAAGCGCTCAACCGCCGCGCCAAGCTGCCGATCGCCGGCTAGCGAGGGCGCCGCTACCTGCGGCTGGCGATCCACTCCTGCATGAAGTCCATGTACTCGGGAACGGGCATCATGTTGAGATCTTTGTCATCGAAGCCATCTGCCAATCTCGCATGGTAGAAGTCTGACGTGAAGTCCGTGAACTGGTACCAGATGCTGGTCGAGCTATCGACTCTTCGCAGACGCACCGTTTCGACAAACCAATCCCGCACTGCTCTCACCACCCCGTCGGGCTCATTCTTGTGACTCTTGATGTCAACGCCGGACAGATCCGAGAGCGCCTTCATGAAATCGTATCGCTCGCGTTCCAGGATGAGGAACCGCTTGGACCTCATCTGCAGTGAACCGAAGCGACGGGCTCCATAGTCAATCCCCAGCTCAAAAGGCATGTTCATTCTGTAGAGCTCCTTCGCGCGCCTGGCCTGCAGGCGCGACAGGTCGTGAATGCTGTAGCGGGAGTGGGCAAGGAGCTCGGAAATCTTGTCTACGCGGTTCTCCCCGGAGTCGGAGCGCTCCAATGCAATTCGAGGGGTAAAACCTAGATAGATGATCGTAAAAAGAAGCGGCCGCAGCAGAGGATAGTAGTCCTCGTCGAACGGGCAGTTGATGAATACGTTGGAGTCAAACTCTGTCTTGGATCTACTATGTACAGCAGTGTCCCCCGCCCTCAATTGCGGTTTCTCGGCGGGTGAGGATCTTGTCCGTAAGAGTCCTTCCGGTAGATCGTTCCATCCCTTTTATGAATCACGAGCTCTGAATGCTGGTTGCGGCTGACCATCCTGGCCCAGGAGACAGCTTCGCCCTGCGTGTCAAAGCGTTTTGAGGCACGGACAGACCCACCTACCTTGACGCTCCAACCGCCATCAGGATTCGGGACTACATGATGTGACTTCTTGACCATGATCTC
>JBJMPB010000274.1:0-2907 GCA_045803455.1 Gemmatimonadales bacterium
CTGAGGTGGATTACGCCGGGCAGATAGACCACGGGCAATCCTGAGGCTCCCAACTGTCGCGCCAGATGCCGCAGTCCGCCAATGCCTCCGGGCTCATCTGGCGGAGCAAGGAAGGCGAGACGCAGGTCGTCTTCGGTGGCCTGGGCCGATCGAATCAATGGCAGTCCGTACCCCGAGGGGCCGGCCACCAGGTCGGGACGACCCCCTGCCTGGAGCAGATCGAGCAGCCGGTCCGGATGCGCCAGCGCGTCTTCGGTCGGCCAGCTGTGATCCAGGTAGAGCCGCCCGTCGGCCAGGCCGCAAATATCGATGCTGACCGTGCCCGGGTCGAAGCCCACGACGCGGGTCATGACGCTATTTCTTCTTGGCCAGCTCTTTTTTGGCGACCGGCTCTCGGCGGTTGTCGGGCTCCCGAGCCGAGATCAGTTCCCGGGCGATATCTGCGATGGCCTCGGCGTCGAGCACGAGATCGTTTCGGGTAAAGAGCCGCGCGACGCACGCTTTGTGCAGCTTGGTCTTGAAATTGCCCACCCCGAATGCCCCGAACACCACCACATTTCCCCGCTTGGCTCCCGCGTCGTTCACTTCAATTCCCTCGATCCCGAGCGGAGGCACCGCGTTCAGGTCCACCGCGATTTTCAGGGATTTCGCACCGTTCCAGGCCGCCCGAGGCACCATCTGCACACCGGCCGGACCGGAGTTGAGAAGCACATCCACGTCGCGGAGCAGATCCGGGAGTCCGGCAGGATCGTTGAGCGTCACCGCGTCCACGTGTACGCTGAACCGGGCGCTGATGAACTGCCGCGCCTTCTCACCCTGCTCCGGCTTGCGCGACGTGATGGTCACATCGGCCCCGTCCTTTGCCAGCAGGCCGGCAGCGCGCTGACCCACCGGTCCGGTCCCCGCCAGGATGAGAACTTTTTTCCCGGTAAGGTCGCCCAGCATCTCCTCGATCTTGACCACCGCCGCGACGGCGGTGGTGTTCGAGCCGTTGGAGTCGAGCATGATGGAGACGGAGAACGGCGCGAACAGGGCATCTTGAGCCATGGCGAGGAGCTGCTCACCCGCGGACATGTTGTTTCCTCCGATCCAGACCGCAGTGTTCCGCAGGTCCTTTGGGCCGCGGGTGAAGATGCAGCCGTGAATCAGATCCCGGACGTCGCCTTCAGTCACCCCGCCGTAGCTCAGCACCACGTCTGCGCCGGCATCGTAGGCCACCACCTGGTCGAATACGCTCGGCAGCCGGGAGCTGTCGAGCTGAAGCAAAAGCTTTCGCATCGGACACCACTTCTCCTGAACGGTTGTCTCCAAAAGACGAGGGGCGCCCCAGCAGCGGGCCGCCCCTCGAAAAATCCGGTATCAGCGGGACTGTACGATCAGCCCTCGGCACCACTGGCGAAGGGGTGCCGGGCAGCCTTGTAGCGCTGCAGCACCTCGTCGATTGTGGGCTTGTTCTGCAGGGCCCGCTGGATCGACTCCTTCGTTGCCTGATAATTGTAGTCGTAAATCTTCTTGTCGCTCTCGGCCTGCCAGTGAATGAAGACGCCGACCAGAATGCAGAGGTCGTTGGCGCGGCTCTTGTCAATGACGCCGGAGGCCACGCTGTCCATTACCGCACGAGCCACCGCAGCCTGGGCCGGGCCGAACATCTGAACCGCCTGCTTGGCACCTTTGATCGTGACTTTGTTGAAGAGCAAGGTGTCGGGCTTGGCAGGGAGGTTCGGCGTGACTACAGCCAGCAGGGAGGAGAAGCCGTCGGAGTTGTGGGAGAGCGCCTGGGTGAAGGCCAGACCAGCCGGTCCGGATTTGGAGCCAATGATGAGGTCGATGTGGGCAATCTCGTTGCCATCTCCCACGAGCGATTCACCGATGAAGAATTCCCCAGCCATACCTGCCTCCATATCCGTTTTGTTGAAGAAGGAGAAAATCCGGCGCAACATGGTTAGCTCGACGTTGGCGAATGGTGAGCTCGGATGAGGAGCAGCGCGGGGGACCGGACAACCCAGCCACGCGATCCGCAGGGCGGTAGCTCAAGGCACTGAGTACTTGCCGTACGTTGAGGCCCCTAGTATGGAACCCGCTTTTGGCGGTGTCAAGTCGAAGCGAAAGCGCTGAGAAACCGTCTGTTGCGCTGACTTTCGCCTCGCAGCAACCCGCTTGAGTCGTTGAAATCTTCGGTTTATCTTCGGTACATGAAATTCTCTTCTCCCCCTGCCGCTCACTGCTTCCGCTTTCTCCGGCAGCTTCGAGCCGACGGACGGACCAACATGTACGGCGCAGTCCCGTATTTAATGAAGACCTTCAACCTTGACCGGGACGCGGCGTTTGCAATCGTGTGTCAGTGGCTGGACCAACAGGAACAGATCGAGCCGATGCAACCTTCGAGATCTCGCCGGGTCCGCAGCAAATCCACCTGAGCTTTCCCCGGTCAAGAGTTGGCCTACCTGTGCTCTGGGTCACGGCCTAACCAATTTCAGCGATCCATTCTCCCACATGCTTCGTTTGTTCAGTGTTAGCCGGCGTCTGGCGTGGCTAGTCCTCTCCTCTGTTGTCCTGATCGCTGCACCCCTGCAGGCGCAATACTTCGGCCGGAACAAGGTTCAATACCGAAACTTCGATTTCCAGGTGCTCAAGACTGAGCACTTCGATGTCTACTTCTACCCCGACGAGCGGGGTGCGGCCACCCAGGCGGCCCGGATGGCGGAGCGGTGGCGGACGCGTCTGGGGACCGTGTTCGGCCATCAGCTGTCCGGGCGGCAACCGCTCATTCTTTACGCCAGTCCTGCCGAGTTTCAGCAGACTAACGCCATTCAGGGTGACCTGGGCGAAGGAACTGGTGGTGTCACTGAAGCGCTCCGCCGTCGCATCGTTCTGCCAGTCGGGGGAACTCTGGGCGATCTCAATCAC
>JBJMPB010000310.1:0-5816 GCA_045803455.1 Gemmatimonadales bacterium
TGGGGAACTCATTCCTGATGGGACCCAACTACTTCCGTTTCCTCCGGGCGGTAGAAGAGAGCGGGACGATCCGTCAGGCAGGGAAAACCGTAGGCTGGAGCTATCGCACCTGCCTCAACCGGATTCGCCGGATGGAAGACATCCTCGGTCTCCGAGTGCTGGAGACCGCGCGCGGCGGCAGCTCGGGTGGTGGAGCGAGGCTGAGTGCGGAGGGCCGGAGGCTGGTGGCGATCTTCGAGCGCTGGCAGCGCGACATGACGGACTACAGCCTGCGTGCCTTCCAAAAGGCCCTCAAGCGATAGGCACGCCGTTGCCTAACGCTCCAGGAAGGTGTACGTTCGGCCCCAACGTACTCCTGACGAAAGGGGCCCATGCTCGCCCGATTCGCGCTCCTCCTTCCGCTGCTTTTGCTGGCCGCACCGCGCGCCTCCGCTCAGACCTCCTCCAGCTCGCCAGCGCCCTCCGTGAAGCTGAGCGGCTATATCCAGGGCCGAGAGGTGTATCAAGACAATGTGGGCCTCACCGCTACCCTCAATCGCGCCCGGCTGGCCGCAGCTGGCACGGTCCTCGGCGACGTGAGCTGGCGGATTCAGGGCGAGTTCCGTACCGGCAGCGTGGGGACGGGAAGAGCGAGCGTTGCGCTGCAGGACGCCTACGTGCGTTGGGCCCGCCGCGCCTTGGGGATCCAGGTGGGCCAGTTCAAGACCCCGTTTACCCGCGAGTTCATCACCTCGCTCACGGAAGTCGAGACTGCCGACCGCTCAACGGTTGTGGACTCGCTCGCGCCCAAGCGCGACATCGGTATCATGGCTGACTACGCGCTCGGCGGCCGAGCCATCATTTCCGCCGGAATCTTCAACGGCGAGGGTCAAAACATTACAGCGAATACCGACTCTTCAACCCTGGGGGTTGCTCGGGTGGCATTCCGGCCGTTGCCGTATCTGCTGTTGGGGATTAATGCCGCCAGCTACTTCGGCGACAGCACTCGATATGGGGCGGATGCGAGCGTGGAGTCGCCCTGGATCATTCTCCGCGGCGAGTATATCGGCCAGCATCGGAATGTGCTCGGGGTCGAAGATGACCGGGGCTGGTATACCCTCGTCGCGGCACCGATCCGTCCCTGGCTGCAGCCAGTGCTCAAGTATGAATGGTTCGACCGCGCCGGCATTGCTCCTACAGGCGTGCTGAAGAACCGGGCCGTGACGGCGGCGGTCAATCTCTTCCCCTGGGGCCGGGCCACCCGGTTCACGCTCGAGTACGTCAGCCGAGAGGTGGGTGAGTCGGGAGTTCGCAAGAATCTCGCGCTGGCCCAGGCCCAAGTCATCTTCTGAGGCTCCCATGAACCGCTCGTGTTCAGGCTCGATCTTTTCCGTTCTCTTCCTTCTATCTGCTCCTTCGCTCTCGGCGCAAGGCAAGTGCAGCGATATCGTCTTGGCTACGACAACCAGCACTCAGGACACCGGCTTGCTCGACTCCCTGCTGCCCATGTTCCAGCGGGCAAGCTGCATCTCGGTCAAGCCGATCGCTGTGGGTACGGGAGCCGCACTGGAGATGGCGAGACGGGGAGACGCAGATGCGGTGCTGGTCCACGCGCCGGAAGCGGAGAAGGCCTACGTCGAGAGTGGCGATCTGATCGATGGCCGGCTCATCATGCACAACGACTTTCTGATCATCGGACCCAAGAACGATCCCGCTCGGGTACGAGGAGAGAAGAAGGCGGCTCTCGCGATGAAAGCCATCGCATCGGAGGGCGCGTTCGTGTCTCGGGGCGACGGATCCGGCACCGAAAAGAAGGAGCTGGCGCTGTGGAAGGAGGCAGGCGTCTCGCCCTCCTCCCTGCCCAGGCGGGAAGAGACGGGCCAGGGAATGGGTGCACTCTGCTGGTGGCGGAGCAACGGCAAACCTACACCCTGACGGATCGGGGAACCTACCTTGCGTTCAAGGACAAGCTCACTCTGGTGCCGTTGGTGGAGGGCGACCCGGAGCTGCGGAACATTTACCATGCGTACGTGGTCAATCCCGGAAAGCACCCTACCGTCAAGCGGACGGAGGCTTCCCGGTTCGTACGCTTTCTCGTCGAGCCGAAGACCCAGGAATGGATCGGCCAGTTCGGCCAGGAGAAGTACGGACAGCCGCTCTTCGTACCCGATGCCGGAGTGACCTGAGGTGAAAGAAGCGTTTCGCCTGCTGGTCACCGGCAACGCCGAGCTCTATCGAATCATCTTCCGCTCCCTGGCCATTTCTGGGGCAGCGTCGCTGCTCGCCATGGTGGTTGGGATTCCGCTGGGCTACGCTCTGGCGCGCGGGAGATTCCCCGGGCGCACCGTGCTGCTGAGTGCGGTGAACACCGGGATGGGAATGCCGCCGGTGGTTGTGGGTTTGATCGTGTGGCTGCTGCTCACCCGCAGCGGACCATTCGGCTCGCTCGATCTTATCTACACCAAGGAAGCGATGATTCTGGCGCAGTTCGTGATCGCTACCCCGCTGGTCGTCGGGTTCGCCGCGGCGTCGATCCAGGCGCTCCCGGCGGAGCTGCCCGATCTACTTCACAGTCTGGGCGCCAGCCGAATCCGCCGGCTGTGGATCATCGCGGGGGAGGCGCAGCTCGGATTGCTGGCCGCAATCATGGCGGGGTGATCTCCGAGGGGGGGCCTCGATGACGGTTGGCGGTAACCTTCGCGGCAGCACCCGGGTGCTCACCACGGCCATCGTGACCGAGACAGGGCGGGGTAATCTTTCAGTTGCTTTGGCGCTCGGGCTCATGCTCCTGGCGGTTGCGTTCGGGGTCAACATCTGGCTCACCGTCATCCAGCAGCAGCGCGGCTGATGGATGTCTCAGTCACCAACCTTCAGCTGCTCAGAAACGGCCGCAAGGTACTGCAGATCTCGGGATTGAGGTTCCCCGCCGGCACCACCACGGCGGTATTCGGGCCCAACGGTTCGGGAAAGACAACGCTGCTCCGCGCGATTGCTGGACTGGAGCAGCCTGAAATGGGTGAAGTGCGACTGGGCGGGCTCCCGGCCGACCGGGAGCCCGCTTGGCGGCTGGTCGCCATGTCGTTTCAGAATGCTGTCTTCCTCCGAGGCACCGTACGCCAGAACCTGGAGCTCGCACTCCGACTGCGCGATGTCACCTCGGGAGAGCGCGGAGCTCGCCTGGAAGAGGCGGCCAGAGATTGTGGTGTGGCCCATCTGCTGGATCGGTCGGCGCGTAAATTGTCTCGAGGTGAGGCTCAGCGAGTCAATCTGGCTCGGGCGCTCGCGCTTCGAGCTCCAATTACCCTGCTGGACGAGCCATTGTCAGGAGTGGACCGGATCACGCGGATGCAGCTGCTGGCAGAGCTGCCCAGGCTGCTGGCCAAGTTCACCGCTACGGCCATTCTGGTGACTCACGACCGAGAGGAGGCGTTTCGCCTGGCCGATCGGCTGGTGGTGTTGGTTGAAGGAGAAGTGAGAGCGGCAGGGATTAAGGGCTCGGTGTACGCCCATCCTCCAGACCGGGTGACGGCTGAGCTGCTGGGCTACTCCGTACTACCCGCAAACGGAGGTCTTCTGGCAATTCCGCTGGGCAGTCTCCGGCCGGGGAATGGTCCGATTCCTTTCGAGATGGAAGTTGAGCAGGTGATCGACATGGGCAATCACCTGCATGTGGTAGGTATGGTTGGTTTAGATCGTGTTGATCTGCGCCTACCTCCTAGTGTCACCCCGCCGGAAACCGGCTCGTCGCTCCGGGTTCATGCCGAGGGCGCCGTCGCTCTCCCCTAATCCCACTCTTCAGGGTTTCCACCGACTGGCGCCCTCCTGTTGCCCCAGGAGCCCGGCGAACTCCGTCAAGGTCGCCGTGCCGAGATCCGATACCACCCAGCACTCATAGCCGCTGCCGGTCCAGCCCAGTAGATGGTAACCCTGCCGGGTGACCGGGGTGCGCTCTCCCGCGGCGCTATGCATTGCAGGCCACAAGAAGACGTTGATCAGGTGTTGATGCCGCTGATAGACGAGCGCGGCGACGGGGCGGCCACCGACGTAATCCATCCGTCCCCCGACCAGGGGATACCCCTGCGCGGCGAGATCGTACACCGGTGGTGAGAAGTCCAGCTTGCCGTTGAACCACGGCTTGACCGTGTGCTGATCGGATGAGACCACGTCGGTGAGATGACCGGGCATGAGCGAGCGGACGTGACTCGCGAGCAGCTGATCGGTGAGCGTGGTGTCCGCCGCTCGACGCACCCCCACCCGCCAGCCCCCCAGTGCGGCAAGGGCCAGGCAGGCAGCGAGACCGAGCCAGCGCCAGGCAGGAGGTACCGGTCTCGGGCGGAGGGTCTGAGCTCCGGCGGAGGGCATCACCGCCTGGCGAATGCGGCTCTTCAGCTCCTGGGGCGCCTGTAGGGGCGGCGTCTCTCTCCGGATTGCGGCGCTCAATGCCACTCGCGCATCCCGCAAGGCGGAGCATTCCGTGCACTTCTGGAGATGCGCCTCCAGCTCCCGAGCATCGCGCGACGCCAGCTCTCCATCCAGATACGCATCGACCTGGAGCTGCATTTCGTCGTGGGTCATCGTACCCCCCTGCGCTCGGCCGAGAATGCCCGCTGCAATCGATCGCGGGCGCGGGCCAGGCGGGACATGACTGTCCCGAGCGGTACCCCGGTCACCTCTCCGATCTCCTTGTACGACATCCCTTCCAGCTCACGCAGGATGATGACCTCACGGAATTCGAGGGGCAGATCATCGATGGCTTGATGTAATGATTCGCGGGCATCAGATCCGAGGAGCTCGGATTCGGGGTGGACATCTTCAATTGCATCACTATGCAGCTGCTCGTCGAATTCGGTGACTGCCGCTCCATAGCTTTGACGGCGGCGTCGGCTGAACGCAGTGTTGCGGACGATGGCCAGCAGCCAGGGGCGGCCTTCACCTGCGCTGGTCCCGCGGAACCCGCCGAAGTACTTCAGAGCCCTGAGATAGGCATCCTGCACCACATCCTTGGCGTCGTCCTCGTTGTGCAGGAGGTATCGCGCCAGGGTATACGCCGCATCCAGGTGCGGCAGCACAGTCGCCTCGAATCGTCCCACCTCGGTCGGATCCACGGTCCTCCTGGCTGAGAGCCTGGATGCTCTGCTGGTAAGACTCCGCCGGTGCGCGGTCTATTCCCGGGAATAACCTTCCAGCCACAACGGTCTTCGGCGCGTGCACGTCAATTCAACCTCGGCAGGAGACCGCTATGACCCGAAGATACCTCCGCGTACTGCCCAGCGCCGCATCCCTGGTCGCTGGAGCGATAATGTTTGTGCCCTATTTGAGGTTGCCGAACCCCGGCGCAACCTCCCAGCTGCACGCCACACTCTCAGAGTGGAAGATCGAGCTATCCCGGCGAACCCTCGCTGGAGGTCCGGTGTCGGTTTCCGTGGAGAACACGGGCAGCATCCCGCACCAGCTCGAGATCGAGGGCAATGGAATCGAGCAACGGACCGAGCTGATCCAGCCGGGCTCTAACGCCACCCTGCGGCTGAACCTGAAGCCAGGCTCATACGAGGTGTACTGCCCGGTGGGGAATGACTCGCACAAGAAGCTGGGGATGGAGACTCATCTCACGGTGGGCGGGGACTCAACTATTGGCCCAACCAAGACTCACGCGATAAGCGTGAGCGGGGGAGGAACCGTCATCCAGATTCTGCCCGGCCCGTTTCCCTTTCCCGACAGTCTTCGCGCCGTGCTCCCCGCCTTCGGCGAGGAGCGCCCGACCCTCGAGGCTCAGGCGCAATCCGGCCCGTATTCGAACAACGTGGCGCCGATTGAGGGAACCTTCAGCCTGACTGCCT
>JBJMPB010000585.1:0-2585 GCA_045803455.1 Gemmatimonadales bacterium
CCTAAGACATTGCTGGATTTTGGCGTGATCAGGCTCACGGATCTCGCTTGCTCTCCCCACTATCACTATCGACCTCTGCGGCCCGTGTGACGATAACCGAGGTCGCCATGCCGGGAATTCGCCCGGTACCACGCTGGGAGAGATCTGGTCGCCTGCTTGTCAGTCTCCGCACCAATACCTACCTACGACGATCAGAGCGTTCTCCCCGCGGTCAGGTTTCGATTCACGATGACGAATGAGAAGGGGGAATCATGACTGCAGCAACCGAGCAGGGCCTTCGGTACCGCCGTCGGTTCACCGACCAGCCCTCAGGCGATATGGAGAGCAACGCCCAGCGCCGGGCCAGAGGCCTGGGATGGTTCAGCATCGGATTAGGCCTGGCCGAGATCGGCGCACCCCGCGCCTTGGCCAGGCTGATCGGTATAAGTGATGACGATGAAACACGAAACACGATGTTCGCTCTCGGGTTGAGGGAGATCACCAGCGGCATCGGGATCCTTGCATCGCCTCAGTCCCCCGGCTGGGTCTGGAGCCGGGTGGGGGGAGACCTGATGGATCTGGCCCTCCTGGGCAAGGCCATGAGCGACGATCAAAACGACCGGAACCGAGTTGCCGCAGCCACCGCGGCTGTTGCCGGTGTCACCGTAGTGGACTTCCTCACCGGCCAGCAGCTGAGCAGCCAGGGAGGAAATGGCATTGAGCGGAGGACCAATGGGTCCGGGACGGTCCAGCAGAAGCGCCAGCCGTTCAGCGGAGTTCACGTCACTCAATCCCTGACCATCAAGCGGCCCCGGAGTGAGGTGTACGGGTTCTGGCACAACTTCGAGAACCTTCCGCGCTTCATGGCTCACCTCGAGTCGGTCGAGGTGCTGGACAACAATCGTTCCCACTGGAAGGCCAAGGCTCCGGCCGGCACGACGGTCGAGTGGGAAGCGGAGACCATCGAAGACCGGCCCAACGAGCTGATTGCCTGGCGCTCTCTGCCCGACGCCTCCATCCCCAACTCAGGGACGGTGCGGTTCAAGGACGCGCCCGGCAACCGGGGCACCGAGATCCACGTCGAGCTTCGCTACCAGCCTCCAGGAGGGAAGCTGGGATCGCTGATTGCCAAGCTTTTCGGCGAGGAGCCGGAGCAGCAGGTGAAGGGCGACTTGCGCCGCTTCAAGCAGGTCATGGAGACGGGAGAGATCGTCCACTCGGATTCCAGCATCCATTCCGGCATGCATCCAGCACAGCCGCCGGAGAGCCTGGAGGATGTTGAGCTTCTGGGTACCCCTCGCGAGCATGCGGTTCAACGCTAACTGAGCCGCACGGCTCGGAAAGAGAGACATAGATCATGAAGGCCAACTGCTGGATGGGAAAGAAGAAGGTGCAGGTCGAAGAGGTGCCGGATCCAAAGATCCTGAACTCCCACGATGCCATCGTCCGGATCACTTCGACCGCGATTTGCGGCTCGGATCTCCACTTGTACAACGGCTTCGTACCCACGATGGAAAAAGGCGATGTCCTGGGCCATGAGTTCATGGGCGAGGTGGTGGAGATTGGCTCATCGGTGCGCAACCTGAAGGTTGGCGACCGGGTAGTGGTTCCGTTTCCGATTGCCTGCGGAGCCTGCGCGGCCTGTGACGCTCAGATGTTCTCGCTCTGCGAGAACTCCAATCCCAACGCCTGGATCGCGGAGAAGCTGCTGGGCCATTCCCCCTCCGGAATCTTCGGCTATTCCCACATGCTCGGCGGATTCGCCGGCGGCCAGGCGGAGTATGCCCGGGTGCCTTTCGCGGACGTGGGGCCGCTGAAAGTCCCCGAAGATCTGACCGACGACCAGGTGCTGTTCCTGTCGGACATCTTCCCCACCGGCTACATGGGGGCGGAGATGTGTGATATCCAGGGCGGAGACGTGGTAGCGGTTTGGGGTGCAGGCCCAGTAGGTCAGTTTGCCATCGCCAGTGCCTACCTGCTGGGGGCGGAACGGGTTATCGCCATCGACCGGTTCAAGTACCGGCTGGACATGGCCAAGGAACGGGCGGGGGCCTCGGATACCATCAACTACGAGCAACTGAACGTCCAGGACGCTCTCCTGGAGTTGACCGGCGGGCGGGGTCCCGATAAGTGCATCGACGCCGTGGGGATGGAAGCACACGGACATGGAATCACCTATGCCTATGATCGGATGAAGCAGGCCACCATGATGGAGACCGACCGACCCATCGCACTACGGGAAGCCATTCTGGCCTGCCGGAATGGTGGGGTGGTCTCGGTTATCGGGGTATATGGTGGGTTCATCGATAAGTTCCCCATGGGAGCCGTGATGAACCGTTCGCTTACCATTCGCAGCGGCCAGTGCCATGTCCACCGGTACCTGCGGCCGCTACTCGACCGGATCCAGAATGGGGAGATCGACCCCAGCTTCGTCATCACCCACCGCTTGCCGCTGGATCAGGCGGCTAAGGGCTATGACATGTTCCTGAACAAGGAAGACAACTGCGAGAAGGTGGTGTTGAAGGCGTAAAGCACAGGACGGGAAGGACGGGAAGGACGGCACGGACGGGAAGGACGGGAAGGACGGTGAGGGATTAAGAAGAAGG
>JBJMPB010000638.1:0-7361 GCA_045803455.1 Gemmatimonadales bacterium
GTGTCGGTGATCAGAAATACCAGATGCTCCGGGGTGTGCCCCGGCAGATGCAGCGCGCGCACTTCGATCCGGCCAACCGTGATGCTGTCGCCGTCATTCATCGCCGTGGCCCGCGCCTCGGTAGCGTAGCGATACTGCCAGTCTGGTCCGCCCCCGGCAGAGAGGTAGAGCCGGGCATTGGCCCGCTGCGCCAATTCGCGCGCTCCGGAGACAAAGTCGGCATGGATGTGAGTCTCGGTGACGTGGGCGACTCGGAGCCCGTCCTGGGCCGCGGCCTCGAGGTACCGATCGATATCCCGGTTGGGGTCCACGATCAGGGCTTCACGGGTAGAAGAGCAGCCGAGCAGATAGCTGGATTGAGCGAGTCTGGGGTCGAAGAACCGCTTCAAGATCATAGCAGCGACACGAGGCCGGAACAGCCGGGGATGGCGTTGGTGACCGGGTTCATGATCTATTATAGGGCAAAGCGCGCCCGCTTGCCCGATGCAACCCACTGATCAGCAAGGCTTTCTCTCAATGTGCGAACCTTTCGTGCAAGAGCGTCACCATGACGATCTCTCACCGGTTTGACACACCGATGACACAATCCGCGGGCCCTTGGCAGCACCGATGTTCTAGAGACGGGCTGGTGCTGCTGGCCATTGTGAGTCTGGCTGACTGCGGTCACACTGAGCCGTTCACCCCCGGCGACTTTGACACCGACGTCCCGTTCAATCCCGCTCCTCCAATACAGCTCACCCTCAATCGCGGACCCGATCGGCGCGCCGCATGGCTGGCTGACGGTTCCGGACTGTTATACTCGACCCAGCTCGAAGGCACTCGAGACCACGACGTATGTCTTGCCCTACTGCCCCCAACGGGAGGGCGGCAGCGAAGTCTGAGTTGCACGCTTTCCCCAGCGGCCGATCAGCAGACCGAATCCCTCGAGTCAGCGGCGGCCGCAACGGACGACCGGCTTGCCTTCATCGCTGGCAGCAGCGGCATCGGCGCGCTGGTGCCCGCGGTTCAAGAGCTATCGCTGGCAACCGTGGCTGTCCCGGCCACCCGAACTTCACTGCTAACTCTCCCCTACACCATCTCGGGTCGACCCACCCACAGTGGCATCTCCCAGCTTCGCTGGCTAGGTCCAAACCGGCTGGTATACCTGGGGGAGGCCGTGAACGTCCTCAGCCTGTGTGATGGTTGTGAGCGGGATACGGTGCACTCAGGACTCGATGCGGTGTGGCTCGATCTTGCAACCGGCGCCACCCTCCAAATCATAGCCGGCACCGGCAACGCATCAGGGGTATCCCCGGGGAGCAGTGAGGACGAGGTGTATTACACCCTGAATGGCGATACCCGGGTGTACCGCGAGACGCTCTCCACTGGCGGCGCAACGGTGGTGTTCGACTTTGCCGCTGCCGGAATCGCCCGCGATGTGCATGTGGTCGGAACCCGAATGGCGGCCGTAGTGGGCGGCAGGGTGCACTTCACCGACCACCCCGTCCTTGGGGCCACTCAATTCGACAGTGGTGGCGTGGTGCACGTGGTCGACCTGTCAGACAATAGCGATGTGGCTTTGACGGGCCCCAGCGATCTTGGCCTCTATCGCCGGCCCCAGCTCTCGCCCTCAGGAACCCAGGTTGTAGTCGAGCGGTACCCACTCATACTCACCAACATCGAGGGCTTGGTAGACACCAGCGTCGCTCGCGACGGAGACCTGTACTTGATAGGGCAGCCGTGAGCCCGGACCGCACTGCACAACAGGTCGCCGTCGCGCTGGTGCTCGGCTTACTCCCGTCGGCACTCCGGGCCCAGGCTGAGGGCGCCATCGCGGGACGAGTGTATCAGAGCGGCACCGATCGGTCTCTGGCCCAGGCCCAGATTCTGGTGGATGAGCGGGTTCGCGCGATCAGCGATACCGGCGGCATCTACCGGGTTCGCGGTATTCGCAGTGGCTGGCACAGTCTGGCGGCGCGCGCGATCGGCTACCGCAGCATCGTCCGGGACAGCGTCTTGGTACAGGCCGGCGGAACCGTGACGGTCGATTTCCCACTGGAGACCAATCCCCTCAAACTGGAGCCGCTGGTGGTGACGGCACCGGTGGACCCGGTGCTCGATCCGTTGGCAACGTCCACGGAGCAGAAGATCACAGCGGCCGACCTGAGGGAATTGCCGGTCAGCTCTCTCCAGGAGGCGGTGGCTCTGTCAGCCGGAAGCGTGGGCGAGAGCTACCGCGGCGGCCGACTGGGGGAAGAGGCCTTCATTCTCGATGGACTGGGAGTGAAGAATCAGCTCGACGCTGCCAATGGAGGCCTGGGACTGACTATTCCGCCCGATGTCCTCAGTGAAGCATCCCTGGTGACTAACGCCTTCTCGGCCCGCTATGGGCAGGCCATCTCCGGTCTCATCAACGTGGTCACAAAAGAGCCGACCTCTCAATGGGAAGGTCGCGTAGGCTTCGAGACTGACCGACCCTTCGGTGGTGGCTGGGACTATGGACTGGACCGTTTCATCGCTCAGGGAAGCGGGCCGGTAGTGGGAAGGATCGGAGTGGTCGCTGCCGTGGACGTTACCGGCCGGCTCGATGCGGACCCGGTCAATGCTCCAGCGCCGACCGATCCGCGGGACCCGCGGACCGCGTCGCCAACACTCCTGCCCCATAACAGCGGTGAACTGTGGAGCGGCCTGGGCAAAATCACGGTACCGGTAGGCGACCGGGTGACGCTCCGCTTGATGGGCCTCCACTCGGAAACTCAGAACCTACTATTCGATCCCGCCTACAAGTACGATCTGAATCTCGCCCCGGCGCAGCGAGTGCAGGGCAACCTGCTCACCGGTCATGCGCATTATGCCAGTGGCGCCGGCACCAGGAAGCCGCTGCTCATGGACCTTCGGGTGGGGCGCTTCACCCGTGAGTTCATCCGGGGGAATCTGGACGGCGACGTCGATTATGCCTTTGGCGGACTCACCGGAAAGCGTTTCCATTTCGTCGGGGAAGACGCGGCTAGAAACCAGGAGCCCTCGGCCGACCCGATCGCGGGCTTTTTCACGCCACTTCCGAGCACCGCGTCCCCCTACGGCGTGCCGGGATTCTTTCTCGGCACCGGTTCGCAAGGCAGCCTGGGATGGAGTCATTTCGGCGAGACTCGGGGCCAGCTCGACGCTACCTACGGGGCCGGCGAACGGGTCGACCTGTTCTTCGGAGGCGAGGTGGTGCGCCAGCAGGTTGGCACATATCGGCGGGTCATGGCCTACCTGCCCGTCGGTATGGGTGACACCGTGCCGCCCACCGCGATCTCCAACTTCTCCCCGACCAGTGCCGCGGCGTACATCGAAGCCCAGGTCCGCATTACCGATCTGGCGTTTACTCTCGGGGCGCGCTACGACCGCTTCGACGCTGGAAGCCAGCTGGCGGCCGAGTCCCGTGGATCACAACAGCAAGTCAGCCCCCGGTTCGCGATCTCGACCGTGTTGAAGGGCGCTACCTTTGTCGCCAGTTACGGTCGCTTTTCTCAAGCGCCCGATTACCAGTTCCTGGTGGATGCCGCATTCGACGATACCACCCGCACCGGGCGGTTTCGCCGGGGCAACCCGAACATCGGCTTCGAGGACGCGGTACAGTACGAGTTCAGCCTGCGGGTTCGGCCCACACCGATCACCTCATTGCGGCTGGGCGCTTACGTGAAGCGTCTCGACGGCCTGGTAGCATCGGTGCCGCTGGGCCTCGATCCCGACTCGACCATCTTCGGAAATGCCGACGCCGGGACGGTAAGGGGGCTGGAGGTGCTTCTGGAGCGCGACCTGAAGAACGGTTTTGGCGCTCGCCTCATCTATACTCTCCAGAGCGCCACCGCCACCGCCAGTGACGCATTCCTGCTGAACCGAGTTTTCTCCATCGATCCTCAAACCGGCGACACGATCCGGCCGGCCCGGGCCGAGTTTCCGCTGGACTTCGATCGCCGGCACACGCTCACACTCATTCTTCGAAGCCGGGTGTCCGACAGTGTCGGCCCCCAGGTATTCGGGTCGCACCTCATTGGCGGCCTGGAAGCCGCTGCCATCGGACGAGTGGGAACTGGGTTGCCCTATTCCGAAACTGATCTCTCGGGCGATTCGCTCATCGGGCTGCCCAACTCGCGGAGGCTGCCGACCAGCTACACCCTGGACTTCCTGGTTCGGCGACCGCTCCAATTGGGCAGGGTGCGAGGCGGGGTGTACCTGGACATGCGAAACGTGCTGAACCGGCAAAACGTCGTCGCCGTTCGGCGGGATACGGGGCAACCCGGTCCGGATGACAACGCGGTGAATGCGGTGGCGGAAGAGGCGTATGCCGCCCATCCGGAGGAGATCCCCTATGAATCGCCCTATTACCGAGCTTCAGCCGATCTCAATGGGGATGGGTACATCTCAGGAAGGGATGAACTGTTTCCGCAGTATTTGGCGGCTGCCCGTGACTTTACTCAGCCGCTCTTCACGTACGGCCCGCCTCGCCTGGTGCGGCTGGGCTTCGAATTTCTGTTCTGAGCCAGGTCATCCTTGAGTAGCGCCTTGTTAATGGCCATGCCAGCCTCGGCGCCCTCAGCTGCCGCAACGATTACGAACTGGGCCTCTTTGCTCGCATCTCCGGCTACATAGAGTCCCGGCACCTCGGTAGCCTCGCAGGTGCCGGTATCCACCGCGCCCTTGCTGGTAAAGCGGCAGCCGAGCTTTCGGGCCAAAGCGCTTCGCTGGTGTTGTCCCGAACAGATGAAGAGCGCTTTGCGCGGCAAGGGTTCTCCGGTTTCAAAGACAATCCGCTCCAGCATCCCCTCCGTTCCCTCGAGCCGCGCCACCCGCTCGTCCCTGGTCTCGATTCCTTCCCTGCTCAGCTGCTCCAGGTCTTCCTCGGAGAGGCCACCTGCGCCATGGGTGCAGAGCACCAGATCCCTGCTCCAGACCGTCAAGCCCAAGGCTAAGGCCTTACCCTCCTCTGCACTGCCGTAGATCGCAATGGGCTGGTCCCGCCACTCCCATCCGTCGCAGTAGGGGCAATGGTGGACGCTGGTTCCGTAGAGCGACTGAAGTCCCTGCAACTCCGGAAGCTCGTCGACCACTCCCGTGGCCAGCAACAGCTTTCGCGTGGCGATCTGGCGCCCATCCCCGCATATCAGCCGGAAACCGTCAGGTGATCGGCCAGCATCCAGCACCTCGACTTGGCGAAGCTCGACGGTCAAATAACGGGCGACGTCCTGGCGTGCGTGTTGGAGGAACTCCGCCGGCGGGATCCCGTCCCGGGTGAGATAGTTATGGAGACCAGCGGAGCGAATGTTTCTGGGCTCGCCAGTGTCGCACACCAACGTCTTGCGCCGGCAGCGCCCCAGCATGAGCGCGGCGCTCAGCCCGGCGGGCCCGGCCCCGACGATGACGCAGTCATATGTCAGCCGGGGCGAATCGATGCTCATCAGCCCGTAGGAACGGCAGCTTCCATGACCTGTTTGAACCGGCGGAGATCATCGTCTACCTGCGTCGACGGTTCCTCGCCCAGGAGCTTGGCCACCACAGCTCCCAGCTTTCCGGCTGGCGGCTGATAGCTCAGGACTACACGCACTTCGGTGGCGCCGTCACCGACCGCGCTGAAGTGTACCGATCCGGCGTTGTTGATATCGGCTTGGGGGAGAGAGCGCCAGGCAATGAGCTCGTTTTCGATCTCGTTGTGAATCGTGGCATCCCATTCGACCCGGGTACCGGCCGGGGCGTTGGCTACCCAGTGGGAGCGGTTTTCATCCAGCACTGTCACCGACTCGAGGTGGTCCATGAAGCGAGGCAGGTTCTCGAAGTTCCGCCAGAACTGATACACCTCCTGGACCGGACGGTTTACTACCACGCTCCGTTCTACCTTTATTCCCTCACCACGGGGAACACTCGCCACTGGGCTGACCCGATCTTTCCGGGCCGAGTTCCTCCCCAGGGCACGATTGATCGTGCAGCGTCCGGTAACCGCCCGGGAAAAGAGACCGCCCGCCACCGGAAGGAGAAGAGGCCGTAGCCGCTTCCGGCGCAGTCCAACGACTGCCACTGCGGCCGCGGCCAAACCGGAGATCACTCGCTCGGCCTTGCCTACGTTGATCTCGTCCTCGCCTTCGGCTGGACGCCGAAGATTTTCCCAGCGCTCGTTCGAGACGACCCCATTGTACGTCGATGCCATTGAGCCTTCCTTTGCAGATATCGTGGTAATCACGTGGCTTTGGGCGGATGAGCTGATACCTGATTGTACTTGCGGGCTGCCTGGTCTCCCAGCCGAGTGAGCCAGGAAGGAGAGATCCAGGATTGGCTCTCCGCGCCGGTATAGCGGCTCCGGTCAGTGGTGGCGCCCGGCAAAAGCCGATCAACCAGCCCCAGCACGTGGGCGGTAACTCCGGGGGCCACGGCGTTGGCCACAGCGGCGACTTTGGCCACCGGCGGGAACAGAACCTCCGCATCGCCTCGTCGGCAGGCCTCGACGATCCGTCGGGCGGCGCCTTCGACGCTGATCGACAGCCCGGGAAGGGAGTCGCTGATGCTGAACCAGGCGTACTCCGCCCGATGCTGCCCCCGGAAAATCGCATTGCGCGGACTCCCGGTGCGCATCAGCCCCGGCACTACGGTAACAACCTTGATCCCCTCCGCTGCGACCTCGGCCCGCAACCCCTGAGAGAATCCCACCGCGGCGAATTTGCTGGCGCTGTAGGGGAGCAGATGCGGAATGCCCAGCTTTCCCCCGATAGAGGTGATGTTCACGATCCGTCCTGCGCGCTGCTTCCGCATGGCCGGCAGCACAGCCAGCGTGGGATAGAGCATGCCCCAAAAATTGGTGCCGAGGGCTTCCTCGTAGTCGGCGATGGACATCGTCTCCGCCGGCCCGACCTCGATAACCCCCGCATTATTGATCAGGACGTCCACGGAGCCGAGACGGCGGCTTACCTCATCTACCAGATTCTGTACCGACCCGCGGTCGGTCACGTCGCAGGGAATGGCAAGGACCTCCGCTCCCGCGCGGGCCAGCGAAGCACGAGCCCGCTCCAGCGACTCGGAATCTCGGCCGCAGATGGCCAGCCGAGCGCCGCGGGCGCCCATTTCCCGGGCCAGGGCAAGCCCAAGTCCCCGGCTTCCGCCAGTGATCAGCACCACCTTGTCTCTGAGCCGGTAGCCTTCACCGGTCCCAAGCAGCCGGGCCACCCAGACCACCCCCAGCGCTGTGGCAGCCGCCAACTGCATCCGGTCGGACCGTCGTCTCAGCATCGATCGATGCGGTGCCGGTGGCGTTCCCCCACTACTCCGGTTTTCCCGACCCACCGTTCTGTCGCGAGGCCGCCTGTTGCACGTTTCGCTGGTGCTCCTCATCGTCCAGCACGGCGCTCATT
>JBJMPB010000015.1:0-4751 GCA_045803455.1 Gemmatimonadales bacterium
AACCGCGGTCCGGGAGGGCAGAGTGGGGTCTGACATCGCCGAGCGGCCCCGGGCCATCACTCTCCGTTTCCTGGCTGAGCCAAGTGACGTGAACTTCGGCGGGAAGGTGCATGGCGGCGCGGTGATGAAGTGGATCGATCAGGTGGGTTATACCTGCGCGGCCGGGTGGACTGGATCCTACTGCGTCACGGTCTACATGGGGGGGCTCCACTTCCTGGCTCCCATCCACGTGGGCGAGGTGGTCGAGCTCCAGGCGCTGGTGATCCGGACCGGGCGGAGCAGCATGGACATTGCGGTCGACGTCTACGCTCGCGACCCCAAGAGTCTCAAGCGCCGACGCACCGGCCATTGCGTGATCGTGTTTGTGGCCCTGGGCACCGACGGGAAACCGTTGCCCGTCCCCCAATGGGAGCCTCGGGATGACGTTGATCGGGCGCTGGTAGCCTATGCCACTCGGCTGGCGGAGCTTCGGAAGCAGATGGACACCGAGATGGAACGGCGGCTCGGCCGGGAGGAGGACGCAGGGGGATAGATCAGGCGCGCTTGAGGGTGAATATCGGAAGCTCCGCGGCGCAGCGGAATCGCGCCGGAATGCCGGTGGTGCCTACGCCGCGTGAGACGTACAGCGGAGCCGCGGTGTCGCGGTACCATCCCTCGAGGAATCGGCCCGCCCCCACCGGCTTGACCGGAGGAAGCAGCGGAATCCGGATCTGTCCGCCATGCGTGTGACCCGCCAGCAGCACGGCGGCCTTGCCCTTTAGGGTGGCGGGCAACTGATCGGCGAAGCTGGGTTCGTGGATAACCCAGATCTCTACCGCGTCTCCAGTCAGTCCTGTCCTCGCTGCAGTCAGGTCAGGTTGACCGTTCAGCATGTCATCGAGACCACTGAGGGCCAGGGTTGTCCCTCCTATAGTCACCAATTTTTTCTGATTGATCAGGAGATCTATCCCGGCTGAGCGATACACCTCCCGGGCACGATCGCCTACCACGCGGGACAGGTACTCCCAATTTCCCAATACCGCCACGGTCGCTAGCGAGCCCCTAGTCGCCGTCACGAATTCTCTCATCATCTCAAGGGCCTGGGCCGTTTCGATCATGTCGCCGTTGAGCACCACGATTTCTGGGCGCTCGCGGCGCAAATGCTCGAGCGCAGCCCGGGCAGCCAGCTGGTTACCGGGGAGGTGGACATCGGCAACCTGCGCCACCCGGATTCCATCGATCGACTGGGGAAGTCCCGAAACTGGGACGTCGTGCCGGCTGATCAGAACGCGATTGGCTTCCAGGCCGAACGCATCTGCCCCCAGGGCGGCGCCCAGGGCTCCGGCACCAACGAGAAAACGCCTTCGGTTGATTCCTATCTCCTCGTCTCCTCGACAGCGGCTGCCGCGAAGCGCTCCATCTCGGCCTCGATCTCCAGATTCTCACGGTCGCGATAAATCGTCGCGGCCGCGAGGACCTTTTCACCCGCGATGAATCGAACCGAGCAATCCCGGGCAGCGATGTCGCCATCGATCTGGAGCCGGTCCCACTGCTCCGCGTGCCCCACGTAATTGATGGGGACGTCATAGTGCTGGCTCCAGAAAAACGGCACGGCATCGAAGGCCAGCTGTTGGCCCAGCATATTGCGCGCAGCTGCCTGACCCTGTCTCTGGGCCACCACCCAGTGCTCTACCCGGATTCGTTCACCGGTGTGCCGGTCCGGCCAACGAGCAATGTCGCCAGCCGCGAACACGTCCGGAGCGCTGGTCTGCAGGAACTCATCGACCGACACGCCCCGGTCCAGTGCGAGTCCGGCCCGCTCGGCCAGGTCCAGATTGGGCCGCACGCCGATGCCGGCGACAATCAGGTCGGCCTTCAGGCGATCGCCATTCTCCAGCACCACTGCTCCCGGCGCAAACTCCTTGGCGGTTTGCTGCAGGTGGAAATTCACCCCGTGCTCCTCGTGGAGCTTTCGGATAAAGTCTCCCAGCTCGGGCCCCATCACCCGCTCCAGAGGACGACGATCCGGCGCGACCACGTGCACCTCAAGTTTCCGCGCCCGTAATGAGGCCGCCACCTCGAGCCCGATGAAGCTCGCGCCGAGGATGATCACCCGGCGTGCGCTGGCGCTGGCGGCGATAATGACCTTGCTGTCCCGCAAGGTGCGCAGGTAGAGGATGGAGCTGTTGCTTTGAGGAAGGCGCACTGGAGTAGCTCCGGTGGCCAGCAGGAGAGCTCCATATTCGTGGGTGCTGCCGTCATCCAGACGGACGCGGTGCTGGCCCGGCTCCAGCGCGGCTACACGATGGTCCCGAACGATGCGGATATCTCGTTCGGCGTAGAACTCCGGCGGATGCAGCGGGATCCAGTCTTCGGGGGCGGAGCCCGCCAGATAGTCCTTGGACAGATTAGGCCGGTCGTACGGTGCATCTGGATCGGGATCGAACAGAGTAATGGGACCCTGGTAGCCGTCGCGCCGGAGTGTCTCAGCGGCACTGTTCCCGGCAGCTCCGGCGCCCACGATCACGATTGACTCCGGGCTCCGGATCGGGGAGGGTTGCGAGGCAATCCGCCCGCCGAGCCGCGGCAGTTTGCCCCGAACGAACACCATGTCCCCTTTCTGCTCCACCTCCCAGCAGGGCACATCGTTGAGGGCGGGCGGCCGGAGCGCCTGGCCGGTTCGGAGGCTGAAGCAGGCGTGATGCCAGGGACAGCGAACCGTGTCGCCCACCATCAAACCTTCGGGGAGGGGCCCACTGTAGTGGCTGCACACGGCGCCAATGGCAAACCACTCGTTTCCCTGCCGGGTCAGCAGGACCGCGTCCTCACCCACCTGTCCGGCCAGCAGCTTCCCCTCAGAAACGCCGGCGACCGCAATGCCGGCCGCGAGATCGGGGCCGGTTACAGCCGGAGCCTGTTCGCTCATCTACTGCTCCTCAGGCGGCCCTCAATTCGGTGGTGCAGTGAGGACAGCGGCTGGCCCCAATCGGAATCGCCATCCGGCAATAGGGACATTCCTTCGTCGTAGGCGCCGCCGCCGCCTCGGCGGGCTTCAGCCGGTTAGCGGCTCGGACAATGAGGAAGACTGCAAAGGCTACGATGATGAACGTGACCACGTTGTTGATGAACTGACCGTAGTTGAGGGTCACGGCGCCGGCATCGTGCGCCTGGGCAATGGTGGCGTAGGGCGGTGCCGCCTTCTCCCCAGGCTTGAGCACAACAAACAGATTGGCAAAGTCGAGACCGCCCAGGGCCAGCCCAATTGGGGGCATGATGACGTCATCTACCAGAGACTTGACGATAGTGCCGAATGCGCCTCCGATGATGATGCCCACCGCGAGGTCGAGCACGTTGCCGCGCAGCGCAAAGGCCTTGAACTCCTTGAGCATGGGTGTTCCCCGGATCAGGGTTTCAGGATTGCGAGAGTCCCACCGGCTGTCCAGCCGCTCGCCACCCGGCAAAACCGCCGCGGAATAAGCGAACGTCATCGAAGCCTCCGGCCCGGAGCAGACTGACCGCAATGGCCGCCCGCGCTCCGGTTTGACAGTGCACGATCAGCGGCCGCCCCCTGGGTATTTCGTTCAGCCGTGCCTCCAGCTCGGCAATCGGCAGATTCACCGATCCCGGAATGTGGCCGGCTTCCCACTCCCCCACCCCGCGTACATCGAGTACCACTACCCCATTCCTGGGCGGTGTACTCAGCTGCTCCAGTGTGACCACCGGAATAGTTTGTAGCTCGCCCCTCGATTTCCGCCAGTGACCCACGACTTCACTCCCGAAGTAACCGGCCACGCGATCCATTCCGATTCCGGCCAGGCTTCGCACCAGCTCTTCGACCGTGCGATCGCCTGGCTCCGGAACAATGAGGTAGAGCTCTCGGTCGTAAGGAAGGAGGGATCCGGCCCAGGTGGGAAATGCTCGACTATTCGGGATGTTGATCGTTCCCGGAATGGCCCCTCGACCATACTCATCGGGGTCACGGGTGTCCACGACTGTGCTGCCGGACTGGAGCACGGACATCAGACTGCCTTCCGTGAGTCGGGTGGGCAGCGGCAGCTGACCCAGCAGCGGCGGACCCTCCAGATTGATTCGCTTCATCTGAGCAAAGTACCGCGGCGGATCGGGCTGGCCGGCCAGTACGGCGCGCACAAAGTCGTCCTCATTCTGGACCCCAAAGGCCCAGTTGAACCGCTTCTCGTAGCCCAGGGTGGACTGCGGCACGGCGCTCAGCGACTTGCCGCATGCCGAACCGGCGCCGTGACCGGGCCAGATCTGGAGATAATCGCTGAATGCGCGGAACTTCTGGAGCGAGTGATAGAGCTGGCGAGCGCTGGTTTCCATGGTGCCCCGAGTGCCCACGGCGCGCTCCAGCAAATCGGGCCGGCCCACGTCGCCCACGAACAAGAAGTCTCCGGTTAGTGCGCCCATCGGCTCGCCAGCCACCTCGGTGTCGGTAACTAGAAATACCAGATGTTCCGGGGTGTGCCCGGGCAGATGCAGCGTGTGCACTTCGATTCGGCCGACTCTTATCGTGTCGCCGTCGTTCATTCCCGTGGCCCGCGCTTCGGCGGCGTAGCGGTATTGCCAGTCTGGTCCGCCCGCCGCGGAGAGATAGAGCCGAGCATTGGCCCGCTGTGCCAGTTCGCGCGCCCCGGAGACAAAGTCGGCATGGATGTGAGTCTCGGTGACATGGGCGACTCGGAGGCCCTCCTGAGCCGCGGCCGCGAGGTAGTGATCAATGTCCCGGTTGGGGTCCACAACCAGGGCTTCAC
>JBJMPB010000030.1:0-3094 GCA_045803455.1 Gemmatimonadales bacterium
GATCACGAACGTCGATCCCCTGATGTTCGACCTGCTGTTCGAGCGTTTCTTGAACCCTGAGCGCGTATCGATGCCGGACGTCGACATCGACTTCTGCTTCGAGCGCCGGGGCGAAGTGATCGAATACGTGCGGGAACGCTACGGCAGGAACAGTGTGGGGCAGATCGTCACCTTCGGAACGATGAAGGCGCGCGCCGCGGTCAAGGACGTGGCCCGGGTACTCCGGATTCCCCCTGGAGAGGCCGACCGGCTCACAAAGCTGATCCCTTCGGGACCGGCCTACAGTCTGAACATCCGCGAGGCGGAAAAGAAGATCGACGAGCTCCGCGAACTGGTACGGGGCAACCCGGTGTACCGGCGGCTGGTGGACCTGAGCTCCCGCATCGAAGGTATCTCGCGCCACATGTCGGTGCATGCCGCGGGCGTGGTGATCGCGCCGGGGCCGCTGTCGGATTACGTGCCGGTCTGCGTGGCTCCAACCAACCGGGTCAAGAGCGACGTCGCCGGAGCCGCGACGGACGGTGAAGAGTCCATCATCACCCAATACGAGATGGGCGCGCTGGAGAAGGTCGGCATGCTCAAGATGGACATGCTCGGCCTCAAGACTTTGACGGTGATTCACGACGCAGTGGCCATGATCGAGGCTTTGCACGGCACCCGTCCCGACATGGCCGCGCTGGAGCTGGACGACCCCCGGGTCTACGACCTGCTCCGTCAGGGCCGCACCGCCGGCATCTTTCAGTTCGAGTCGCCGCTGGCCACCGATACCCTGCGGTCAATGAAGTGCGACCGCTTCGACGATCTGGTCGCCAGCAACGCCCTGTTGCGCCCCGGACCACTCGATGCGGGAATGCACCTGGTTTTCATCCGGCGGAAGCTGGGCCAGGAGCGGGTGACCTATCCTCACCCATCCCTCACCGACATCCTGGCTCCGACCTACGGCGTCATCACCTATCAGGAACAGGTGATGCGCATCGCCAATGTGCTCGCCGGATTTTCCCTGGCCGAAGCCGACGTGCTGCGAAAGGCGGTGGGCAAGAAGGATCAGGAGCTGGCCAATCGGGAAGTCGCCAAGTTCGTCGAGCGCGCCGTTGCCCTGGGACATCCGCGCAGCATGATCGAGGAGCTGGGCCGGCAGATCGTCACCTTCGGCCGGTACGGGTTCAACAAGTCGCACTCGGTAGCATACTCCATCCTGTCGTATCAGACGGCATGGCTCAAGGCGCACTATCCCGCCGAGTTCATGGCCGCGCTGCTCTCGTCCGAAATCGGAAATACCGACAAAGTGGTGCAGTACATCAACGAGGCCAGAGAGCTCGAGCTGGAGATTCTGCCACCCGATGTGAACGAGTCCGGATTCAAGTTTACCGTGGTGGGCGATCGCAGAATTCGCTTCGGCCTGGGGGCGGTGCGGAATGTGGGCGAGGGCGCGATTGCTTCGATTATTGCGGGCCGGAGCAAGGGGCCGTATCACACCATTGCCGACCTGGTGGAGCGCATCGACCTCAGGTTGTGCAACAAGCGGGTGCTCGAGTCACTGGTAGCCGCTGGAGCGTGCGACACACTCGGTGGCCACCGCAAGCAGCTGATCGAGGCGCTCGATGCGGCCCTAGCCGAGGCGCAGCTGCTTCAGGCCGAGCGGGAGGCAGGTCAGGGATCGCTGTTTGGAGAGGTCGGGAAGGACGGGAAGGATGGAAAGGACGAGAACGACGCCACCCGGAATGGTCACCCGGCCCTCCCCGATATCCCGGCCTGGACCGAGGCGGAACGCCTGGCCAAGGAGAAAGAGGTGCTGGGGTTCTTCATCTCGGGGCATCCTCTGGAACGGTTCAGACAGGAGGTCGAGCTGTTCGGCACTCGTACCACTGCTACACTGAGTGAGTGGGGAGAGCACCAGGTGAGCGTCGCTGCCGTGATCACCGCGGTAAAGCGGCAGATCTCGAAGAAGACGGGGAAGGAATACGCCCGGCTGGTGCTCGAGGATTTCCACGGAACCGCCGAGGCCATCGTCTTCCCCGAGGCCTGGGCCAAGCTCAATCAGATCATTCTTCCTGACGCGGCACTGCTCCTGACCGGGGGCTACAGCGATCGGGATCGGGGCGACGATCAGGCCCCCTTCATCGTGGAGGCAGCACGCCCTCTCGCCGAGCTCAAGAGCTCGGGCGCGTTGGCGTTGAGTCTCCGCTGGAAAGCGCCGTCTGCTCCGGAGCCGGGTGCCGTAAAAGAGGTTGCGGCGATCTGCTCCGCTCACCCCGGCCCAACACCCATTTATATCGAATGGACCGATGGCAACGGTGAGGCCGTGCGGCTGCGGTCACGGCGCATACGAGTGGCTGCCGAAGACGACCTGGTTCGTGCCCTGCGCGACCTGTTGGGGTCGGAGTCCGTGAGTTACGTGAAGGCCGGGTGACCTGATGGCCTCCGCCTACACCCTGGATTTCGAGAAGCCGCTGCTGGAGCTGGAGCGTCAGATCGATGACCTGAAGCGCATCGGCAGCGAGCGACAGATCGACATCAACGGGGAGCTCGAGGGCCTCAACGGCAAGCTGGAGTCCCTCAGGGCGGACATCTACCGCAATCTCACGCCGCTGCAGCGGGTCATGGTGGCCCGGCACCCGCGGCGGCCGTACACCCTGGATTATCTCAGCACCATCTTCACCGATTTCATCGAGCTCCACGGCGACCGGTTGTATATGGATGATTCGGCCATCGTCGGCGGATGGGCCCGTCTGGCCGGCGTTTCAGTCATGGTAATCGGGCACCAGAAGGGGCGAGACACCAAGGAAAATCTCAAGCGCAACTTCGGCATGCCTCACCCGGAGGGGTACCGGAAGGCGCTCAGGCTGATGAAGCTTGCCGCGAAGTTCGGTGCCGGCGTCATTACCTTGATCGACACTCCGGGCGCGTATCCCGGTCTGGGAGCCGAGGAGCGGGGCCAGTCGGAAGCGCTGGCCCGGAACATCATGGAAATGTCCTCTTTGCCCACACCCAGCGTCGCGGTGGTGATCGGCGAGGGAGGCTCCGGCGGTGCGCTGGCGCTGGGCGTGGCCGATCGGGTGCTCATGCTCGAAAATTCGGTGTACTCGGTGATCTC
>JBJMPB010000075.1:0-3885 GCA_045803455.1 Gemmatimonadales bacterium
GGCCCTATGCGGCTGAACCGGCATCGTCGGCGAGGGCTCGCCCAACCGGCGTGATCTGCCAGACGGCGAACGTCCCTCCGAGATGGGGGCCCATTCTCTCACCCAGAGCGAGCAGGTGCCCGCACCGGGCGAGCACGTCCAGCCGATCCCGGTCGGCGTGCCACGCGCCGCAGCGGCTCCGCTTGAGCGCAATCTGACCGTTGGGGTCCACGGCGGCCTTGTGGAGCAGGCTGCGTTCTTCGAATGTCATTCTCCTCTCCTCTTGAGTTGGCTGGCTTCGATAGCGGCGTCGAGCTGGCTTCCTGGCTTGCAACGAGTTTGAACGGAGCGGGTGCACAACTCATCGGCAACACGGGATGCCGTAGGACAACCTGGACTTCAATATCGGCGTCTGTCGACCGCCGCCCCCACCAGTGCCCCACGGCCTCGTTGCGGCCCCGGACGGCGAACGTCAGAAGGAAAGCGTTGAGCGCCTGCAGGGCTGCGGTGCGGTCCGGGAAGGCGTCGTCGATCTCACCTTGATCCAGAAGCCGGCTTGCGCGCCCGACAAGACGCCACTCCAAGCGATAGTTCATTGGATCGCCTCCCATGACGAGGGTTCGGCCCTCGCGCCTTTCTCGTTTGAACTTTCAGGCTCCGCGACCGGCGGAGCTGTTGGACGCGCACAAAAGCCCGTCGGAGCCGCCGCCGCCCTACGTGCTCACGGTCAGGACGGCTACTTCCTGAGTGCATCCGCAGTGAGCGCACCGCCTTACGGCAAGCCGTGTCTCCAAACGGGGCAGAACCAAGCTCGACAGTGAGCTTGACCGTAATGCGGCACTGCGGCGACAAAGTTATTACTTTGTTAGTGCTTTATTGATGCCGAACCGGACGGCATGGGAGCGGTCTCGCGGGGCGTGTAATCGGGTTCGACTCTCGCGGAGGGGCACGATCCGCACTGCGGCTGCTCGCTCCAGCCCCACTTCACGGCATTGGGGACCACGGTGGGACATGCGGCCCTGTCACACTCGGGTCAACCCACCCCCTCTAACGGTATAAAAGTCAAAAACAGGCTCTATTGCGACGCTTGATTGCGTAACATCGCAGCGTCACGCTGGGGTATACTCAAAAGAGGCAGGCAGGTGCTCCAGGCAGGGAGTCGATCGAGCCCATCCTGCGGCCTACCCCAGAGTTTGCGACAAAGCCCCTTTTCCGTACCCTGCCGTAGCGCGCTACTCTGGATCGGCGCAGCCTGTCGCCAGCCGCTCTCTGGTTGAACCACCCGCTTTAAAGCTGCGTTCTTTACCAAGATGCGGCTCACAACCGGATGGACGTTCCTTGGAGGTGCATCATGCGACGCATCGCGATTGCCACAACGCTGCTGTCCCTTGCTCTTGTGGGCAGCGCATCCGCTCAGGGGATCGCCACGGGCCCGGTCTCGGGCGCCGCAGCCGGCGCTGCCGCAGGCGCGGCACGAGGGGCCGCCGCCGCAGGTCCTGTCGGGGGACTTGTGGGCGCTCCCGTGGGCGCAGCGGCTGGCGCTGTCGCCGGTACAGTCGGCGCGGTCGGGACGGTTGCGGGCGGGCTTGTGGGCGCGCCTTCCGCGCTGGCCGGGGGGATCTACAACTACTGCCCGGCGGGTTCCACGCCTGTCACACCACCGAACACTCTACCGCCGAACATCACGGGCGTGGGCTACTGCCAGCCCGTAGTGGCGTACGCTTATCCGCCCCGGACCTTGGCGCGCCGGGTGACCAAGTGAGACTGAGCCCCGCCGTCCGCGACGGGGCTCTTTTGTGACGGACCCGTGGTGCGCATAGGCCGGACCCCCTGAGAGCTAGTGCGCATTGCTCCGTAAGCCGCCGACCTGCGCCTCCAACGCTGGGGCGGTTAGGCCGGCGAGGCGTCCAGGGTTCCTGCCTCGCCGGCTGCTCATCCGTGCGCTTTGCCGCTTCGGCGGATGCTGTCCAGAACCTGAAAGGAATGCATTCAACCCCTCCGCGCCCTGTCCGATAACCGATGGGACACCGTTGGCGAAGTGCTCAGGCCGTGAGGGCGGCAAAGCGCGAGGTGCGGGTCGGGGCGAGCGGGCGTTTGGCCAGCCAAGCTGTCAGGCGATCAAGGTTGAGGGCCGCGGCGGTCGCCACGCTCTGCAAGCCTGTCTTGGCGAGCCCACAGTAGCGCGCCCGGCGCAGGCCGAACGCGCGCACGCCTTGCGAGAGCGTACTCTCGACCCCTTGGCGCTGCGCATAGAGCTGACGGCCGGCCGCGCTCTCCAAGCGCGCCCGAGCGGCCGCGAGCGCCTCGTGTTCTGGGCGCGGGTGCAACGTAAGCCAGCGGCTGACCCCTCGTGTGCAACGCGATCGCACCGGGCACGGCCGGCAATGGGCCGGGCTGAACCCAATCCGAATGAAGGGGCGGCCCGAGGCTTTGTCCCGGTACTCGCCCCAGATCGTGCTCTCATGACCCTCGGGACAGCACACGCGGCGGTGCTCCCAGTCCACCGCAAAGTCAGTGGCCTGAAAGGCGCCTTCCACCTGCTTCTGCCAGCTCTGATCCGGGCGGGCTGGGCCGACCAGATCGATGCCATGATGCTCACGGGCCCCGACGAGGTGCTCGGCGCTGACGTAGCCGGCGTCCACCAGGTGCTCGGACGGGGCCAGCCCCTTGGTGGCCAGGGCGTCGTGGATGAGCGCGGTGCGCATCGCCTCGTGGACGTTGGCCGGGGTCGTGTCGGCGTGCACCACCAGGCGCGGCGCCCCAGCATCGCAGGTCTCGGTGAGGTGAACCATATAGCCGGTCCAGCTGGTGCCGGCCTTGGTCCGGAAGCGGGCGTCGCTGTCGTAAGGGGACTCGATGCGATCGCCGGGGCCACGGCCCTGCGCCGGCCGCAGTCGTACCTTATTTCCGCTGGTCTCACCGTTGTCTGGTCCAGCCTCCTCCCGCTCAAAGTGCCGCGCCCACACCCGGCGCAGCACGGCAACCGCGGGCAGCGCGGCCGCGTCCGGCGGCGCATTGGCCCCGTCGATCGCAATCAGCAGGAGAAAGCCGTCCGCTCCAACCTGGGCCACGTAGGCGTCGCGCTTAGGTTCGGTCTTGGGCAGACGCATATCCTCAACGCGCCGGTCGTAGCGCTCGTGCCACTCGGGGGAGCGAGGGTCCTCAGCCAGGCAGGGGCGACCACAGCGATAGCGTTCAGCGCCGCCCGCAGGGTCTCGGCCAACAACTCGATCCGGTTTAGGACGCGCACGGCGGCGAGCACGTGCGTGCTGTCCGTGCGCTGGCGCCCGCGCGCCTTGAGCAGCCCAGCGTCGTGCGCCACGTCGAGCATGCGGGCAAGCAGGCGCTCAGCTGCATCCCCGGCCAGCAACCGGCCGCGGAACTCGCAGAGTACGGTGTGGTCAAAGCCGGCATCAGCCAGGTCTAAGGACAGCAGATACTTCCAGTCGATCCGAGCCCGGACCGCTTCAGCGGCTTGGCGGTCACTCAGCCCCTCGCGAAACTGCAGGAGCGTGACCAGCGCCAGGCGCCAGGGCGTATATGCCGGCTGGCCGCGCTGGGGATAGAGATCGGCAAAGCCGGCGTCGCCGAACACGGGACCGAGGCGGTCGCGCAGGAGGAGGTAGGGGTTGCCCCGGGGGAACGCGGCGCAGGCAATGCGGGCGGTGTCGTCGGGCACGGGTGGGACCGGTTGCTGCAGGTGGAGCGACATGGACGATCTCCAAACAAGAGACCCATCCAACACCATGGCCCTCCACAAGGCTGCCGATTTCGCCAACGGTGTCCGATCGTTTTCGGGCGGGGTGGGAGCCTGGCCTACTGCCGTGTGGATGCACCAGCAAGCTCTCTGGTGCAGAAACGGAACATTGGTGTATGTCTTGGCGGAAGCTTGACATTGAAAGCTCA
>JBJMPB010000130.1:0-3575 GCA_045803455.1 Gemmatimonadales bacterium
GGCGCCTCCGGCATCATCTACCTTCCCGTGCGAGATGCCGGGTATGCGCTTACCCGCCATGACAGCCTGACGTTGCAACTACCAGGCGGAGCCAATCAGCTCCAGCTGATCGATCGGACAGCCTACCTGCGCGTGAGCGTAGCCCCGGACACAAATGGGTATCTGGCGACCATCGTGCTCGATTCGATGCAGGCCGCGGTAGGCGGAGTGCCGGCAGCGCCCGATTCGGTGCTGCCCGCACGAGGCACCCGATGGACCGCTTCGCTGAAGCCCGATGGCGAGTTGTCAGCGCTGAAATCGGATCGAACTACCACGCTGGGCGATCAGATCGGGAGCAATCTTCGAACGCTTTTCCCCGCCTTGCCCACGAGTGGAGTCCGGTCGGGCATGGAGTGGAGCGACACAACCGAGGTACCGATCCGGGCCGATGCATTCGACGCCGTGGAGCGCTCCGTGACGAAGTATCGGGCACTGGACAGTGACGATGCGCGGGCGAAGAACGCAGTCAAGCTGGAGAGCAGCGGTTCTTTTCGCCGATCCGGAAAGGGAACGCAATACAACCAGCAGCTGGAGATGACGGCATCGGGCACTCGATCTGCCGTGTACTACCTGAACCCGGACGGAACCCTTGCTTCTGCCCGGGGAAACGATGCCGGCGACATGACAATCACGGTGCCTGCCGTGGGGCAAACGGTACCGGTCAAGCAGGCCGGGAGCTACACGATCACTTCCCTACGGCCGGCCAAGCGCTAGCTGCTGTCTCAGAATACCGAGTTGGGATCCCGTCCCAGCTCCTGAACACTCCGAACCGGCCGGGCCTCCCCAGCCGGTTCTTCAGCAGGCTCGGTGCGCTGGCGCAGGCGCTCGATGCGATCCACGGTCCCAACCTTGATGCGGTTGAAGGTGCCGCCAAGCTTGCGGCGGGTGGTGGTGCCGCTATCGGGCGTGAGCAATGCGGTGATACCGGCACCGACGAGTAGTCCGGCCAGGGCGAACACCCGCTTCTCCCGCCGGGACTGATCTCGTCTGCGGCGAATCTCGCGCTGCAGTTGTGCGATGCTGCCTGCCGCTTCCCCACCGATGCTCCTGAGGCCCCGAGCAACGCGCCGCCGGGTTTGAGCGCCCTCATCGGGGGCCAGCAGAACTGCAGCGCCGGCCCCGAATGCCGCAGCGATTACCGCCAGCGCCACGAAACCGCCCCGTCCGCCCTCGGCGGAACCATTCAAGGGCTGCAGGTTGAAGTCTGAATTGTCTGCCATGTTCATCTCCTAGTCGACCAGTCGAAGTGGCATCACCAGGGCCAGATAGCTGGCCGGATCATCCCAGCCCACCGGCTCACAGGTTGCCGCGCGCTCCGGGGCCTTGAAAGTCATCCGGACTTCATCGGTGGGAATGTATTTGAGGATCTCGAGCAGGTAGGCGGCATTGAAGCCGATCTCCAGCGGGTCGCCCTCGTAGCTGACGTTGAGCTCCTCCTGAGCCTCGCCCAGGTCGGGAGTCTGGACCGACAACTTGCACGTTCCATTGGCAAACCCCATCCGGATCCGGTGAGTCTGGTCGCTGGCGACGATGCTCATCCGCCGAAGCGCGGAGGTGAGTGCCGACTTGTCAGCCGTTGCCACCTTATCGTTTTCCCGGGGGATGACCTGCTCGTAATTGGGATAGGGCCCTTCAATCAGCCGGGTAAAAATCTGGGTGGAGCTCGACCGGAAGGCGAGGTGGTTCTCACTCCGGGCGATCTCGATGATCTCCTCGGTGCCGAACAGCCGGCGAATCTGCTCCAGCGCCTTCGGCGGAACGATCAGATCAGCCTGGGAGGCGCCCTGTCTCTCCGGCGTGGGCACGTCCATGCGGGCCAATCGATGGCCGTTGGTTGCCACCATGCGCATCCGCTCGGGCCGGAGCTCCCAGAGCACCCCATTGAGAATCGGCCGGCTCTCTTCGGTGCTGGCAGCAAAGGCGACGTGGGTGATCAGCTTCTGCAACTCGCTGGAGGAGATTCTCCACCCCCCGTCGAATTTGACACTGGGGAACGCAGGGAATTCCTCCCGGGGTAAGCCAAGCAGGCGAAACCGGCTGCGGCCACACTCGATGGTCACCCGCTGCTCGCCGGAGGCCGTGAGCCGAATGGCTGCGCTGGGAAGCTCCCGTACGATCTCAACCAGCTTGCGCGCTGGAAGGGTGATCGCGCCGTCCTGATCGATGGACGCGGGCACCGTGGTGCTGACCGAGATGTCGAGGTCTGTTCCCGAGAGACGTATACCGTCTTTGGTAGCCTCGAGCAGAATGTTCGACAGGATCGGCAGAGTCGTCTTGGCAGGAACACTGGCAGCTACCGCCACGAGTCCTTCCTGCAGCTGCTCCCGCGTGATCGTGAGCTTCATGCCTCTCCTCGGAACGCTATGAACAGATACTACTCTTCCATTTAAAAAACTTAGTAGCCGTAGTAGAGATTCTGGAAATGTGGAGCACTCATTTAACCAACCCGCTCACTCGCACTTAGATACTTCGGACTCTGTCGACATCGTGTGGGCCATGGGGACTGCCACTCGACCTTTCCGCCTCTGTCCACGCCTTTCCAGATTCCCCCATGCTTGCTGGAAAGGCGGGGATTATTCTGCGGACAACTCCTGGCGCGCGTGCTCCACCCGCTCCCGAAAGCCACGGTCGCGCGACATCTGCCGGCTCACCTTATCGACGCTGTGAATCACCGTCGAGTGGTCTCGTCCGCCGAAGGCCTGGCCGATCTCGACCAGCTGCATCTCCAGCAGCTCCCGCGCGAGGTACATCGCGATCTGACGAGGCACGGTGAGAGTTTTGATGCGAGCCTTGGAGCGGAGGCCCTCCGGGGTCACGCCCCAGCGGCGGGCCACAACCTCCTGAACCTTATTAATGGACGGCATGGCGCGGGGCGGCGTCAAGCCATCTTCGCCCGGGCGGATCTTGTCTGAGAGCGCCTCCCGGGCGAGCTCGATAGAGACCTCTTTGTGCTTCAAGGAGGCGAACAGCAACAGCTTGATGATACAGCCCTCGAGCTCCCGAACGTTGGATCGCACGTGCTCGGCAATGAATCGAAGCACGTCGTCGGGGATGGTCAGCTCGAGATGGTCCTGCTCCTGCTTCTTTCTCAGGATGGCGATCCGATGCTCCAGGTCGGGTTGGCCGATGTCGGCCACCATGCCCCACTCGAAGCGGCTCACCAACCGGGCCTCCAGCCCGGGCAGCTCCTTGGGCGGACGGTCGGAGGTCAGGACGATCTGTTTGTTACCTTCGTAGAGCGCGTTGAAGGTGTGAAAGAACTCCTCCTGAGTCATTTCCTTACCTTCGAGGAAATGCACGTCATCCACCAGAAAGAGGTCGACATCGGTCCGGTACCGCCGGCGAAACTCGGGCATGGTGCGGCTGTGGATGCTCTCAATGACCTCATTGATGAACTGCTCGGCACCCACATAGAGCACCCGCGTTTCGGGGTGCCGCTCGATGACGGTGTGGGCAATGGCCTGCATCAGGTGGGTTTTGCCTAGGCCAGTGGCGCCATAGATGAAGAGCGGGTTGTACGTCTTGCCCGGCGACTC
>JBJMPB010000148.1:0-4612 GCA_045803455.1 Gemmatimonadales bacterium
CGTCTTCTGAACTTCTTCCATCGAGATGTCCATTCCCTCGGCAATCTCGGATGGAGTGGGCTCGCGTCCCAGCTCTTGCAGGAGGGCGGAGGATCGCTTCCCGATCCGATGCAGCGTCCCGGCCCGGTTGAGCGGTACCCGGACGATCCGGCTCTGTTCGGCCAGTGCCTGCAGAATGGCCTGACGAATCCACCAGACCGCGTAGGAGATGAACTTGATGCCCTTAGTCTCGTCGAATTTGTGAGCGGCACGGATCAGACCGAGGTTGCCCTCGTTGATCAGATCAGCCAGGGACACTCCCTGGTTCTGATATTTTTTGGCGACCGAGACGACGAACCGGAGATTGCTGCGGACCAGCTTGTCGAGCGCCTCGCCATCACCGACCCGGATCCGCTGCGCCAGGCTGACTTCTTCTTCCTGAGGGATCAGCGGGTACTTGCTGATTTCGCGAAGGTACTGGTCGAGCGAGCCTTCATCGAACGACGGTGCTCGCTTGCCGGGACCTACCTGCATTGGGCGCATGAGGGGAACCTTACTCCGGGTTTCTATGAGGCGCAATGGAGGAATCAGTCAACAGTCGACAGTCGCGAGTCGTCAGTTTACAGCCTCAATCCATGTCACTGCGTGACGGTGATTAAAGTCACCAGAGACCATCTGGAACACTGAAGACTGCGGACTGAGGGCTCGCGACTACACATCGTACGTATCGATCTGCGCCCGCTGAAGCTTGCCCGAATAATCCACGTAACAAACCTTGGTCTCGGAGTAGAACTCGTATACCTCCCAGCCGCCCTCGCGGTGCCCGTTGCCGGTGGCCTTGACTCCGCCGAAGGGAAGGTGCGCCTCAGCCCCGATGGTGGGCGCGTTGACATAGGTGATGCCGTTGTCCAGCTCCTGCATCGCCCGGAAGGCAAGGTCCACGTTTCGGGTATAGATCGAGCTGGAGAGTCCATAGCGCACATCGTTGTTGACCCGAACCGCTTCATCGAACGAGTCCACCCGGATCACGCTGAGCACCGGACCGAAGATCTCCTCCTGCTCCAGGCGGCTCTTCGGCTTCACTCCGGCAAACACGGTCGGCTGAAAGAAGAACCCGCCGTCGAGCTCTGCGCCGGAGGGGCGAGTCCCTCCCGTGACCAGCTCCGCTCCCTCTTTCCGCCCGATCTCGATGTACTGCTCGACTTTCTCTTGCGAGGCTTGGTGGATGAGCGGGCCTACGTCGGTCTTATCCTGCCTGCCGTCGCCCAGCTTCAACGCTTGGGCCGCCTGCGCCAGACGGCGGAGGAATCCGTCGTGCACCTTCTGATGCACGATCAGACGGCTGGTCGCGGTGCAGCGTTGCCCCGTGGTGCCGAAGGCCCCCCACAGCACCCCCTCGAGCGCCAGATCCTGATCGGCATCGTCCATCACGATCATCGCGTTCTTGCCGCCCATCTCCAACGAGAGCCGCTTGTGCATGCGTCCGCAGGTCTCGCCGATGATCGAGCCGGTTTCGGTGGATCCGGTAAAGGAGATGACGGGAACCTCCGGATGCTCCACCAGCGCTTTGCCCACCGTCTCGCCTCGGCCGTGGACTAATTGCACGACCTCCGGGGGCAATCCCGCCTCGAGCAGGATCTCCACCAGCAGATGCACCGTGTGCGGCACGTCCTCCGACGGCTTGATGATCACCGAGTTTCCGCAGAGGAGCGCCGGGAACATCTTCCAGGTGGGAATCGCGAGCGGAAAGTTGAATGGAGTGATCAGCCCCACCACGCCTATAGGGCGCCGGTAGCTCATGGCCCACTTGGAGCGCAATTCCGAGGGAACCACATGGCCGAACAGCCGTCGTCCCTCGGTGGCAGCATAGAACGCGGTATCGATGCCCTCCTGGACGTCTCCCCGAGTCTCAGCCAGCACCTTGCCCATCTCGCGGGTCATTGCATTGGCGATGGTCTCCTTCCGCTGCACCAGGAGATCGCCCACCCGGCGAAGCACGTCGCCTCGTGCGGGCGCCGGCGTTTTCGACCAGATCTCGAACCCTCGCCTGGCCGAGCGGACAGCCGCCTCGATGTCGCGAGGATCAGAATCGGGAAACCGTCCGATCAGATCGTCCGGCTTGGCCGGATTCCGGTTCTCGAAATAGGCTTGGGACGCGGGCTCCAGCCACTGGCCGCCAATGAAATTCTTGAAGGTCTGCGCGTCGACTGGTTTGCTGACGCGTGACTCGCGGACGTTGAACGTGTTTGTCATAGATGCCTACTGAGCGGGGGCCTGCGTCGCCGGAGCGGCCGCGGGCGGTGCAGAGGGACAGGTCCATTCCAGTGCCTGCTTGGCGTAACCGGCACGCGGCAGGATCTCGCGTGCGGCGATGATGCCGGCCCAAACGATGACCAGGAGCGACACCAGCATCGCTATACCCTGGCGGTGAGCCCAGCTGTTGAAAGCGCCGAGGACGCCAAGCATGATGGCCAGCACGGCGGCGCCGAGAAAGAAGATGAGCCGCATCCCGCAAGTCTTGTCGTAGGGCCATAATACGAGCGCAATCGCAAGTATCGTTGCCACCAGAGTCCAGAGCCACGTCAAGGCGACGAACCGACGGCGTGGAGCCGGCGTGGGCACCGCCACGGGAGAAGACGGGGACGGTACCGACTGCTTGGCGATGGCGCGGTCGATGTGGGCGAGCTCTTTGTCCCAGTCTCTTGGCTGCTCGGTCATTCGGGGCCTCGGTTCAGACCAAACCGTTCCATTTTCTTGTAGAGATTGGAACGGGGAATTTTGATGGCTCGGGCCGTTTCCGACAGGTTCCAGTCGTGCTGCCTCAACTGCTGAACCAGGAATTTCTTTTCCGCTTCGAGCTTGAAGTCTTCCAGGCTGGGGCTCTCGCCGTTGGGGCCCATGGTCCCGGGCAGCAGATGATCGATGTCCTCAGCTGTCACTTTCTTGCCCGACGCCAGGATGAGCACCCGCTCCACCGCGTTGCGTAGCTCCCGAATATTGCCGGGCCAGGGCCGCGTCTGGAGCCGGCGTACCGCCTCGTCGCTGAACTTCCTGCCGGGCACGCCCGCGCTGGCGGACAGCTGCTCGGCGAAGTACCCCACCAACGCGGGGATGTCGGCCCGGCGCTCCCGGAGCGGCGGCACCCGTATGGGCACGACGTTCAGCCGGTACAGGAGATCTTCGCGAAATCTTGCCTCGGTGATCTCCTGCTCCAAATCCTTGTTCGTGGCGGCCAGCACCCGCACGTCTACTTGAATCGGCTTCGACCCGCCGATCCGGGTGACCACGCCTTCCTGCAGCACCCGAAGCAGTTTCGACTGCGCCGAGAGCGACATGTCGCCGATCTCGTCGAGAAAGAGGGTTCCTCCGTCGGCCTGCTCGAACTTCCCTGCTCTATCGGCAAAGGCGCCGGTGAACGAGCCCTTCATGTGCCCGAAGAGCTCGCTCTCGATCAGCTCCGAGGGAATGGCCGCGCAGTTCACTTCGATGAAGGCTCGCCCCTGCCGGGGAGAAGCTTCATGCAGCGCGCGAGCCACCAACTCCTTGCCGGTACCGTTTTCGCCGGTGATCAGAACTCGGGCCGAGGTGGGGCCAACCTTGGTGATCAGCTCGCGTACCTCCTTGAGCGCCGGACTGTCACCCACCATGCGGAAGCGGCTCTCGCTCTCCTCCCGGAGCCGGGTGTTCTCATCCATCAGCTTGGCCTGGGCCAGCGCGTTCCGCACCGTGACCAGCAGCCGGTCGGTGTCCAGCGGCTTCTCCAGGAAATCGAATGCACCGCGCTGGGTGGCCTCCACCGCCGTGGCGATAGTGCCGTGTCCCGAGATCATCACCACCTGGGAGTTGGGATCGAGGTTGCGCAGGCGGGTGAGCGTCTCCAGTCCGTCCAGTCCGGCCATCTTTACGTCGAGGAAGACCAGGTGGGGACGAAACTCCGGGTACACCGTCAACGCCTCGCCGCCGGAGGCCGTCACCTTCACCATGAGGTTCTCGTATTCCAGGACCTGCTTGAGCGCCTGCCGGATTCCCGCCTCGTCATCCACGATCAGAATGCGATAACTCATGACGGTGGCGCTCCGATCAGGGTGGCGCCGGTGGCCCGGAGGCGAATCTCCCTGATCCCGGCGGGGATCCGAACCGGGACCGTCTTTCGCGACGGATCGCCCAAGGCCTTGGAGACCAGTTGAGGGACAGCATCACGGGGCAGCGGGAAGCCACGAATGCTGAACGAGCGAAGTGCCCATTCCGCACGCTGGGGAGCCACCACCGTCAGTGGACCCGCCGCCTGGATCGGCTCGGTTGGCTTGAGCGCCATGCTGAGCGGTCCAATCAACTCCTTGGGCAACCGGGCCGTGGCCAGACGAGCCTTGACTGTGATGCTCCCATCCTCCAGCTCAACCTGCAACGAGTCCAGCTGACCGCGAAGATTGGGGTCGAGTCCGGACCCGATCATCGAAGCCACCTCGGACGCACTCAGCACCACCGAATCTGCCCTCCATCCATTCAACGAATCGATCTTCGCGTGCGCCGTGACCAGGGCTCGCGAGCCGGGGCGCCCCGCCGGTGCCGGCTCTTCAGTCCTACCGAAGGAGCCGAACACCCGGCGAGCTTCGCTGGTCAGGCGATCCCGGTA
>JBJMPB010000238.1:0-3276 GCA_045803455.1 Gemmatimonadales bacterium
ATGAGGCTGGCCAGGTATTGAACCTGAGCCACATTCTGCTCGATCAGCCTGGCCAAGGCCTCCACTCCGTAGGCCTTGAACGACAGCCACACCTTCAGCGCCTTGAAGCCGCGAGTCAGATCGACACCGCGATCGGCGAAGGGAAATCCTCCGGCGATTGGGCCCCGTTTGGCTCCCCCCAGGTAGCTCGCGCTGATGGCAAAGGTTGCGCGGTGCAGCTCCGGATTGCGGACCAAGAGGCAGGCGCACTCGAACGGTAAGTAACCCCACTTGTGCAGGTCGAACCCGAGTGAATCGGCCAGCTCGATTCCCTGTACCTTGTCCCGGAGCTTCGGAGACAAGCGAAGCAGGGCACCGAAGGCCCCATCTACGTGGAACCAGATCCGCTCTTTCCGACAGAACTGCGCCAGAGCGGCAAGATCGTCAGTCGCTCCGGTATTCACGGTTCCTGCGGTCCCAATGATGCAGCAGGGCAGCGCACCGGCTGCCCTATCGCGGGCAACCGTCTCCTGCAAAAGCGGAACGTTCATCCGGTACTCGCCGTCCACCGGGATCAAGCGAAGCGAGCCCTTCCCCAGGCCCAGCAGCTCGAGCGCCTTTTGGGCCCAGCCGTGCACCTCGGTCGAACCGTAACAGATCAATCGGGGAGCGGTCCTGCCGGGTCGGGCATCCTGCAGACCATCTTCGCGGACGTTGATTCCGATCTGCTCCAATGCACGGTGCCGGGCCACTGCCAGGCCGAGGATATTCGCCATAGACCCGCCGGTCACCATCAGCCCGCTCGCCTCGGCGGGGAACCCCATGAGCTCCGCGAGCCATCGTACCACCTGATGTTCAACCAGGGTCGGCGCCTGGTCGAAGCCGGCCAGGTGCGGGTTCAGTCCGGCAGCCAGCATGTCGGCCATCATCCCAAAGGGAGTGCCGTTCCCTTGGACCCACCCCCAGAAGCGCGGATGCAGGTTGCCGTTGGGATAGGGAAGAACCAAGCGAAGAAATTCCTGGTAGGCCGCCTCCTCGCCTTCACCTTCCAGCGGCAGGGAACTGCTCAGCGCTGACCGAACCTCCGGCGGCGGCGACCGCCATACCGCCTGATCCCGGATGGTCGACAGGTGATCCAGCATATCGTCCACCATCCGGTGGGCTAGCGCCCTGAACTTGGACCACTCGGCCTGACCGGCAGGGTCCAGAGACTCCTCCAAGCTCTCGATCAATGAGGGTCTACTCATGTTCTCTCTCCGCCTCGGCACTGGATCAACAGGGGCACGGATTGGCCTGGTTCGCCACCCGCTTCATGCGCTCAAAGTACCGGAACCTTATCATTCAACCATGGCAAACCCATTGCACCGGTCTTCGCCCGCACCCACCGTGGCCAACCTTCGAACGCCGCAGGTCGAACGCCTCAGACTCCTGACGCGGCTATTGGACAACGCGTTCCAGATCCCGGGGACCCGATTCCGCATTGGACTGGACGCGATTGTCGGGATAATCCCCGGAATTGGAGATGCCATCGGTGCCGTGTTCTCCGCTTTCATCGTCTTTCAGGCTGCGCGGCTTGGCGTTTCTCGGGCGACCCTGGCCCGAATGATGGGGAATGTGGTACTCGATACCATCATCGGGGAGATTCCCCTGCTGGGTGACCTGTTCGATGCCGGGTGGAAGGCGAACACCAAGAACATGGCTCTGCTGGAGGCGCATCTCGATCGGCCGGCGGCAACCGGCCGGTCCAGCCGGACGATGCTGGTTTTGTTGGGAGCAGGTTTGCTGGTGCTGCTGGCCGGAGTCGTAGTGATTGGAGTTCTCGTAGCCAAACTTGTCGTCGTTCAGATGCGGTGAGTCGATGCCCACCAGTCCATCGTTGTACAGCGTTGCCATTTTCGTCCACGATATCGGTCGGGCAATCGAGTTTTATCGGGACAAGCTACGGCTGCCGGTTACCAAGCAGGGCTCGTTTGGTGCTGAATTCCTCCAAGGTGAAACCCACATCGGCGTACACCCGGCCATCCATCCGGAGGCCAAGTCTCTGGTAGGCCGGCACACAGGCATAACCCTCCTCGTACCCGGACTGCTGCACTACTGCGGCGAGCTGCACGACCGCGGCGTTCGCTTTACCAAAGAGCCGACGCAGCAATCCTGGGGCGTCATGGCAATGGTGGCAGACCCGGACGGGAATGTGCTCGCTCTCTGGGAGGACAAGCTGCCGGAAGAGGAGGGAGCATATCAGTCGATGGATCAGGCGGACGGCATCGCCTGATCGCGCCTATGCCACAGGCCCGGGCCGGAACGGTGAGATGGTCAGAGCGCCGGGATGGCCACGAAAGCAGTCTTCCACGATTTGCCCTTGCTGCTCCATTCCGTACGCGCTGAAAGGTTTTCCAGGCTCCAGAATGTAATGGTAGGGACTGGAGCCGAGGTTCCCCATTCGATAGAGCATGTCCCTGAGCTGGGCAATGAAACCCCGCCCGAAATACCGCCAGAATCCCCAAGCCTGAAACTGGGCGCAATGCGTAAGCTCATGCGCCAGGACCGGCAGATGTTCCTCACAGTGGTTCGGAAGGAAAACCCGGTTGCCCAACGCCACGGCTCGATTCCGGCTGAGCCGCAATACCACCGCGCGAAGCCGGCGGGACCAGCCAGTGGCGCTGGAACGATAGAGGCGGATGGATTGATGCTCGAGCAGGGAGGCTAGCGTTCCCAGAGCCTGCCGTTCAGAGGGTTGGAGGCGGGCCGCGGGCACAACCTATCTCCCCAGGAATTCGCCGATTGGTGCGAGCGCCTCGATGTGATCGCAGAAGATCTTGAACGTCGCAATGAGAGGCACCGCAATAAAAGCCCCGGGAACACCCCAGATCCACCACCAAAACACCAGTCCCACGAAGATGGCAACCGGATTGAGCGTGAGTCGCCGGCCGAGAATGAGAGGAGACAGCAATTGCGACTGGAGAACATTGACCCCGAGGTAAGCCAAGGGAACGAGTAGTGCATGCCCGACCTGCTCGAAGGTAACCAGTCCTGCCAGCGTCAACAGAACTACCAGCGCGGAAGCACCCAGATAGGGGATGAACTCCGCCAGAGCGGCCATCGCGCCCCAGAGCAGGGGGTTGGGCATCTTGAGCAGGAACATGACGATAGCCACCGCCAACCCGAGCGCCAGGTTGACCAGAGTCACAGTTACCAGATAGGTAGAGATTGAGGCTTCGGTTTCCCGGGCGATCGTGACAGCCTTTTTCTTGTCGCGAAACTGGGGCAAAACCTTGATCAGCTTCTGCAGAAACAGGT
>JBJMPB010000350.1:0-4366 GCA_045803455.1 Gemmatimonadales bacterium
GAATTTCCCGGACTCCGGATCCTCGTGCGACCACCGTCTCGATCCGCTCGCCGCCGCCGAGCAGCAACGCCAGGTCGGCGCGCACGGGAGCGGTGGTCAGATTGGTCAGCCTCGCCAGCGCCCCGTCTTTCTCCCTCCCCAGCTGCAGCCGCAAGGGCGACTGGGTGACCCTGACATTCACGGCAATACGCTGGATCGTCGGGGCGACAACCACGGCTTGATACGCGCCGGGAACGACGTCGCGAGCATCGACCAGATATACCGCCTCCCGCTCGGCGGCTCCGATCGGCCGGGTGTACTCGTCGCGATAGGGCATTCCATCCGGCTCATGGAGAAAGGCGAGACCCTTCTGCCCCACGCTGGCGCTGGAAATACGGAGCTCGTAGGGACGGGCGCTGTCGGCTCTGAAGAAGGTGCGCAGCTCGCGCCCGGCCTCGAGCGGCGTGCCGGACCTGACCTCGCGTGTGGCCGACGCGATCGGCTCGGGGGCAACTACCGTGGTTACGAGGCGGAATGCCGGCCCGGCCAGACTGTCGGCGCTCCAGCCGCTCACCGTTGCGGTGTACCCGCCGGGCGTCTTGAGCCCGGACACGCGATACCGCACGTCCACAGTTGTGGTGGGGCCAGTGAACGTCACCTTTGCGGGCGCTGAAGCCCAGGGAACGTCGGAACGAAGCGAGTACGCCTGCCGCGCGGCCGAGTCGAAGCGAGTCAGCTCGAAGCGCTGAACCCATATCGAGTCGGAGGGGGCCTTCTGATGCAGCCCCGCGGTTGGCCGGCCCTCCTCATGCAGCGCCCGAACCGCGACATCGGCGATGGCGTGCGGCTGGCTGAGCCACTGCCCCGCCTGAGCGACCTCGGGCAATCCGGTCCCTTCGTCGACCAGGCTCGCTCCAGGGAGAGGCCGCGCGGTGACCATGAGCGCCTGTTTGATCTCGCCTGCGTTAATGGTCCGCTTCTCCTGCACCAGCTGGGAAACCAATAGCGCCACAAGTCCCGCCGCGTGGGGCGAAGCCATGCTGGTGCCCTGCTCGATCTCGTGACCGGTATTCCATCGAGGCACAGTGGAGTACGCCACGCCCGGGGCGATCAGATCGGGCTTGGCCAGCTCGCCCCCGCGCGAGCTGAAGTAGGCCAGCAGATCGTCGTGCGAGCCGCCGCTGGGATTGGGCGGCAGAAAAGTCGAGGGCAGCGTGGCCCCCACGCTGATGCTCCGCCGGGCCGATCCGGGGAACCCCATCGTGGAAAGGCCCGGGCCGTCATTGCCTGCGCTGATCACGAACACCAGCGCGGGATTAACCGCGAGAATGGAATCGATAATCCCGTCGATCCGAGCGGTGCCCTCGACCTCATTCCCCACCCCGAAGCTCAGATTCAGCACCAAGGGCAGCCGGCGAGTCTGGGCAAATTGCAGAGCATACTCGATGGCGCGCACCAGGCTACCGGAGGTGGTGATGCTGCCCTGGGCGCTGTTCGCGATCTTCAGTCCGAGCAGCTGGGCGCCCGGAGCGACCCCATTGAAGCCGGTGACTCCGTACATGTCGTGCCCGGCGGCGATACCGGCCACATGGGAGCCATGGCTGAAGCTGTCGAACACGAGATCGAGCTGAGGATCCTTTCCGCTGGCCGAGAAGTTCGCGGCCAGGTTCATTCCCGGGGCCCGGCCCCGCCGCGCCCATCCGAAGCTCTCTCGCGAGATCAGATAGTCGTGCACCGGCCGCTCACCGGCCAGGGACCCGTCGCCATCGGTGTCGGTAAAGAGCACCCAACCGTCGGTGGCCCGGGTGACGACCAGCGGGAGCGTGTCGGTGTCACGGCCGTTGCCGTTCAGATCGGAGGCGGGAGGCTGGCCCAGCGGGAGCTCCGCGATGGTACCTCCGTAATACGGGCCGCCGGTGCTCACGGCGGCCACCCGGCCGAACCCTCTGAGCCGGTGTCCTCCAACCTCGATAGAATCGCCGACCGGGGTGACGGGGCGAAGCGGTACCGATCCTTCGTGAGAGAAATCTCTGAGGTCCAGCAGCTTCGGGGTGTCGGTACTGGTCTTCAGCAGCCCGGGGATACCGGGATCGATTCCGGTGTCCAGGATGCCGATGAGCACACCACGCCCGTCGTACGTAGGATGCTGCTGGAGAAAATTCTCCACCCCGGTGCTGCCCAATGCCATCCAGCCGTGGCTATAAGCCGCTTCGGGCGGGACCATCGGTTGCGATGGATTCTCCTCTTCCGGTTCCTTGCCTGGCGGTGGCGTCTCCGGCGGCTTGGTCGACACCCGGCCGGGATCGATGTTGGGTTTGGGCGGGGGAGACTCGGGCTCTGGTTGCTTCGGTGCGCAGGCGAGCGTCAGCATCAGAATAAGGAAGCTGCAGCGAATCCAGGGCATTGAGTTCCTAGCGGAGAGTGGCCGCGTCGAGCTGCGGAAGCACGAAGGGTCCCAGATGAGGACCGGCGTAGTTGGCGGTGATCCGGAGGGTAAAGGCGAGTAAATCGCGGGTTTCTTCCGGCGTAATGATGGCGTCGACGAATCCGCGCGCGGCAGCGAACCGGGCATCGAGCTGCTGCTCGTAGTCGGCCCGCATTGATTCCATGGAAGCCTTGGCCTCGGGCGACGGCTCCCGCCCCTCGCGCTTAGCCTTTTCCAGCTCGGCCCCATGCACCGCCATCACCGCCGATTCGCCTTCCATGACACCCATTCTTCCGGTCGGCCAGCTCAGAATGAAATCAGGGTCGAAGCCCTGTCCCGCCATGGCGTAGTACCCGGCGCCGGATGCGTGGTTGATGGTCAGCACGATTTTGGGCACCACCGCCGTCGCCATCGCTTCGACGAAGTGTGCCCCCGCCCGGATGATGCCCGAGTGCTCCGCTTCCGGACCGACCATGAAGCCGCTCACATCCTGGATGAACAGGATAGGCAGCCGCTCCCGGCTCGCCGTTTCGATGAAATACGCGGTCTTCTCGGCGCTCCCGGTATAGACGATGCCGCCGAACCGGGGACGCTCACCCGGCTGGCCCTTTATGACTCCGCGCTGGTTCGCGATAACAGCGACGGGCCGGCCTTCGATGTGCGCATGACCGCAGATCATTTCCCGGGCGACATCGGGCTGGAACTCGTCCAGCTCGCCACCATCCAGAATGCACCCGAGCACCTGGCGCATGTCGTAGGACAGCCGATGGTCCTGCGGTAGAACCTCGTAAAGGTCGGTGGACGGGCGGGCCGGCGGCCGCGGGGACAGCGTCCGGTGGCTGATGCCTTCGTGCCGCGGAAGACGGGCGATGTACTGGCGAATTCGCTCCAGGCATTCGGGATCGTTTGCCGCACGGTAGTGGGCTACCGCGCTCACCTCGGTGTGGGTCTTGGCTCCGCCGAGGGTTTCAGCATCGATCGTTTGTCCGGTGGCGCCTTTCACCAGATTGGGGCCGCCCAGTCCCATGAAGCTGGTGCCTTCGACCATGAAGATCACGTCGGACAGCGCCGGCAGGTACGCGCCGCCGGCGACGCAGCTTCCCATGACTGCGCTGACCTGCGGCACATGGAGATACCGCCGCATGATCGAGTTGTAGTAGAAGATCCGGGCGGCGCCATACTGTCCGGGGAATACTCCTCCCTGATAGGGGAGGTTCACGCCGGCGCTGTCCACCAAATAGACGATGGGGATCCGCTGGCGCATCGCCACTTCCTGGGCCCGCAGAATTTTCCTGATGGTCTCGGGCCACCACGAGCCGGCCTTCACCGTGGCGTCGTTCGCTACCACCACGACTTCGCGGTCTTCGACCAGCCCGACTCCGGTGATCACGCCCGCGCCGGGGGCCTGCCCGTCGTACTGGTCGTAGGCCACCAGCAGTCCCAGCTCGAGCCAGGGCGAGCCCTTGTCCAGCAGCCGCTCCACCCGCTCGCGCGGAGCAAGCTTCCCCTGCTGGTGCATCTTGGCCACCCGGGCCGAGCCACCGCCCTGCTTCAAGCGTTGCGCCAGCTGCTGATATTCCTCAGTCAGCGTGCGCAGGCGCCCTGTCGTCGGGCTCATGACTCCAGGTGCGACGCGGCCCACGACTCGATGTACTCGATGAGCTCGGAGGTAGGCGTGCCGGGTCCGAACAGCCGCCCGATGCCCTGCTGCTGCAAGGCCGTCATGTCCTCGGGGGGAATGATGCCGCCGCCGGTGACCAGGGTGTCGGGGCGACCCATCTGCTCCAGGAGCTGGCGCACCCGGGGGAACAGGGTCATGTGGGCCCCGGAGAGTATCGACAGGCCAACCACGTCGACGTCCTCCTGCACCGCGGCCGTCGCGATCATCTCGGGGGTTTGGTGCAGACCGGTGTACACCACCTCCATACCGGCATCGCGCACAGCGGCGGCGACGACCTTGGC
>JBJMPB010000393.1:0-2806 GCA_045803455.1 Gemmatimonadales bacterium
AGGCCGAGCCCACCTGGGCACCAGCCTCCAGCAGCAACCCACGATGAGTGTTGTACTCGAGATCCCGGGTGTCGTAGATCAGGGCCACTCTGCCCGACACGTCATCTTCCTTCCGTTCCGGCCCAAAGTCCGATTGAAAGAGCGATGGCCCTGGCAAGGTGGTGAAGCGGGTCCACTCGATATTTCCCTGCAGGGCGACCTGCCAAGGGCCCCGGAGCCGGCGGGTCAGCTCAGCCTGCCCGCCATAGCGAATGCGCCGAACCCGGTAGAGGAATGGATTGGCGTCGGTGACGAGGTCGTCATTCTTCACTGTCTCGTTGCCGATTCCGAAATACCCGAAGCGAGCCTCTCTCCCCGCCGCGGCCAGCGCCTTCAGCCGCCAGTTGTTCCACAGCTGCGGTGCCCGGAACCGAGCAATGATGTAGCGGCTCCCGCGTGAGGTGAACCCGGCTTCGCCGGTAAGCGACGCTTTGTTGGTGACCCGATCCTCGTATTCCGCAGCTTGGAAGTGATGAACCCGGAAGGCCAGAACCGGCCCATCGTTGGCACCGCCGGTGAGATAAGGGAAGAAGCTGGTCCGCCACGGAATGTCGCTATCACTCTCCTCGGCGCGTACGCTATCACTCTCCTGAGCGCGTACGAGCTCACCGCTGAGCAGTGCGAGCAACACGACGATCGAAGCAATCCGCATCGGCCTTCCCGGGAGCAAGAGCCTGGTGACGTACTCTGCGGGGATTTAGGCCCCGCAAGATCCGAAAGTCAACCGAGGGCGGAGGTCTCGCTGCTTGCTGCCCCGCAGGTCGCTTCCTAACTTGTCGGCTTGAGCTCCTCGCCTCTTGAAGACGGCGCCGATCCGTTGCGGATCGATCCTCCCGCTGCTCACCGCTGGTCTGAGGAACCGTTCGACCTGGTGCGCCTGGCCGTGGGCAGCGTTGCCCTGCTCGGGACCATACTCGCCGTGGTGCTGGCGGTGCTTACTCATGACGCCCGCATGCTGCAACTCGTCGGCGCGCTTTGGGCCGTGTACGGCCTGACGGTCGGGTTCCTGTCCGGAGTGCTGGAGCCGGTCCTGGATGGTTTGTTCCAGCTCCTTGTCAGCGGGGGCCTCGCTCGGAACGGCACCGGCTATTCCAGCATCGAAACGCTGGTAGTGCAGGGCCACCATGACGCTGCAGCGGAAGCCTACGCGGAACGGGCCCGAAATCCCGCCGAGAGAGTCGAAGCCACGCTGCGCCGTTCTCGGCTCCTCATTGGACCGCTCTCCGAGCCGGAGAGCGCCGCAGTCGAGCTCGACAGTCTGCGCGCTCATCCGCTCACGCCCAGGGACGACGTTCGGGTTGGGCTTGCGTTGGTGGATCTCTATGAGAACCGGCTTGATAATGCGGGGCGCGCAATGGCGGAGCTCCGGCGACTCATCGACCGGCATCCCACAGGGCAAGGGGCTCGACAGCTCCGCGCCACGCTCCGCGAGCTCAAGTCGCGGCGCTATCCGGACGCCCCATCACCCTGATGCCCGACCGCCGCCGGCTCGACCCTGAAGTGTTCAATCTGCCTGTGGCGAAGATGCGCGCCGGGTACTACTCCGACAAGTACTTCGTGCGGTCTCGAGACATTCTTCTGGCCGAAGGCTACCGACCCAGAGTAACGATGCAGGTGTTCGGGAAGAGGACGGCCTTTCTCGGCGGCATCGATGAGGCGATCGCCATCCTGAAGGAGTGCGCCGTCGAGTGGTCGGAGCTCAAGGTGTGGGCGTTGTATGACGGTGATGAGGTGCAGCCCTGGGAAACTGTCCTTCTCATCGAGGGACCCTATGATGCCTTCGCTCACCTGGAGACCTTGTACCTGGGTGTCCTGTCTCGGCGCACGCGGGTTGGAACGAACACTCGGAGGGTGGTGGAGGCCGCTGCGCCCAAAGAAGTTCTGTTCTTCCCCGCCCGGCATGATCACTGGCTCGTCCAGACCGGAGATGGCTACGCGGCACACGTGGCCGGAGCGATCGGTGTCTCGACTGATGCCCAGGCTTCCTGGTGGGGCAGTGAGGGGGTGGGTACCGTGCCCCACGCGCTCATCGCGGCATACGGAGGTGATACCGTGGAGGCGACCCGCAAGTTTGCCGATCATGTAGCGCCCGGTGTGAGACTGATCAGCCTGGTCGACTTTCATAACGATTGTGTGCGCACGTCACTCGAAGTAGCCGAGGGTCTGGGCGATCGTTTGCACGGAGTGAGACTCGATACCAGTGAGATGCTGGTCGATCGTTCTCTGTGGCACGATATGGGACAGTTTCGGCCCACAGGTGTCAATCCACAGCTCGTGTGGAATGTTCGCCGCGCCCTGGATGCGGCCGGTCACCGTAAAGTGAAAATCTTCGTCTCTGGTGGATTCACCGCCGAGAAGATCCGCGAGTTCGAGCGGGCCGGAGTACCGGTAGATGGTTATGGAGTGGGCTCTTCTCTCTTCGAGGGCAAATACGACTTCACCGCAGACATTGTCTTACTGGAGGGTAAGCCGGCCGCGAAGATCGGGAGGAGCTTTCGGCCTAATCCTCGAATGGAAGAAGTCGTGTGACGTAACGCACAGCGGCCGGGTTCACCCGATCTATACTTGGCCACAGTGGGAGCGTTGCTGGACGGCGAACTGCGAGACGTCCGAAAAAGCCCTGAGTCCCCTGCTCTGTCGGCCGGACGAGTCGTTCAATCCAGCGCTTTCGCTGAATTCTCCCTTCAAGTCCCCCTTCTTCTTCTATCTCGCCGGGAACGGGCCTCATCGGCCCGTTCCACCCACCTTTTTTCAGCTGCTAGTCACT
>JBJMPB010000433.1:0-3742 GCA_045803455.1 Gemmatimonadales bacterium
TCCCCCTCCTCCTCCCCCACAGTCGGTGCAAGTGGCCTCTGCCCCCGGCCCGGTAGGGTGGGCAAAATCGGTCTCAACGGGAACCACGGCCAACACCGGCGTGGCAGGCGGCTGGTCCGGGCTCAACACCTGCCTTAGGCCACCAACATTATATGCCACGGGCGCCTCTCGATCTTCCCGGGCACTGGCCACGAGCAAGTTGGAGCCGCCATCCCAGTCGTTTCGGTGCTGCGGGACCGGAAAGTAGATCTCCAGCGGGACGGCCTCCTCCACGTCGGTATCCACTTCCGCTTCTGAGCTCCCTGCGATGCGGGCGACCTCCTTCAAAACCTGGCGATCGGACTGCAGCAGCAGCTTTTGTAAATGCAGCTTGTGCTCGGGAAAGGGTGAGCGGTCCAGCTCACCTTTGAGGTATGACCGGAATGCCGAGTCTGCCAGAGCGCGGGCCAACTTCCGGGCCAGGCGATCCATGGCGCTTCGCTCAACCGAGTACTGCGCCGTGGGGGGAGATGCGGACTCTTCATTTTGCGCGGTTGGCACACTCCGATCGCACGCCGCCAGCGCCGCGGCCAGAGCAAGCGCCCCGAACGTAATCCGGATGGACATGGCTCCTCCTTGGATGGTGATGATGCGCTGACGGCAAGCGCGAGCTCGACGGCAACGCCAAGGTAGGAACCGGCGTATGTGAAGTACGGACCTGAGTTACGCGGAAGGGACCGGAAAAGTTGAGTCGGGGACGGGGATGCCGTTGAAAACGACGAGCGCCACTGCACCGCCGTCGATCGGCTCGCCCGCCAGGACGCCTTGCAGCAGCCGGCACCCGTCCTTGCAGCGAAACAGGGTTCGGCGAGGGGCCTCACCGGCCTGACGGGACTCCAGTGCCCGGGCCCGATCTTCGGGGGTGGCAAACACACCAAGTACTGAGCTGAGCGATTGAAGCTCACCTGGGGACTGATACCCCAGCATGCAGGCAAATCGCTGGTTGGCCGCCAGCAACGTGCCGTCGGTGCGGAACAGACCTAGCCCGACCGGCGCGCTGTCGGAAAGCTTGCGGAGGAGACCGGAGGTGTCGCGCAACGCGTCTTCCACTCGACGCCGAGCGGCTATCGCTTCCTTGAGATCGCTCACCTGCTTACGCAGGCCGGTGATCTCGTGGATGAGCTCCTGCTTGGGACGGTGTTCGTCGCGCATGGCAAGAATAAGGACGGCTTTCGGCCGTCATCTTGCACTACTGCCCGATCGCTGTCCGCGCAGCCGCAATGGCCTGGTCGATTCCGTCTTCCGGGATATCGAGGTGAGTCACGGCCCGGACGGTGTGCGGCCCCAGCACGCTGAACCGGACGCCGTGGCTCCTCATGGTGCGGGCATTGAACTCGTCACCGGTCACCCCGGCTCGGGTAACGTCGAAAATCACGATGTTCGTCTCCACCGTGGCCGGATCGAGTCGGATCCCCGGAATGCTGGCGAGCTCCAGCGCGAGCTGCCGGGCCTGCTCGTGATCCTGGGACAGCCGGTCCACGTGGTGCTTCAAGGCATAGACGCCGGCTGCGGCGATGATCCCGGCCTGCCGCATGGCGCCTCCGAAGCGCTGCTTGTAGCGCCAGGCCTCCTCGATGAATTCGCGAGAGCCCGCCAGGACTGCCCCCACCGGGGCTCCCAAACCCTTGCTCAGATCCAGCCAGAGGGAATCGAAGCCCGCAGCAAATCGATCGGCCTGCGTTCCGCTGGCGACAACGGCGTTCATCATTCGCGCGCCGTCCATATGGGCCACCAGCCCTGCGTCGTGCGCGGCATCGCAGACCGCCTCGATTTGCTCGATGGGCCAGCAGATCCCCCCGATGACATTGCTGGTCTGCTCTATGGAAACGGCGCGGGTCCGGGGCATGTAGTAGGCCGGCGGACGAACAGCCTGGCGCACCTGGTCGGCGGTAAACAGCCCGCGGGGGCCCACCAGGGGACGGAGCACCGCCCCGACCATCGCGGCAGGGCCGCCGACCTCGAATAACAGTGGATGGGCCTGCTCCTGCAGCAGGATCTCGTCACCCGCGCGGCAGTGCACCGCAAAGGCTACCTGATTGCACATGGTGCCCGAGGGAAGGAATAGCGCGGCTTCCTTCCCCAGCAGCTCGGCTACCATGTCCTGCAGGAGATTGACGGTGGGATCTTCGCGCTGCTGCTCGTCGCCCACTTCTGCTTCCGCCATGGCCCGGCGCATGGCGGGGGTCGGACGGGTGACGGTATCGCTGTAGAAATCGACCCTTACCACTCCATCATCTCTATGCGCTGCAGGGCCATCCTGAGCGGTACGAAGGTAGCCGTGAGGCAGATGCCGATGATGAGAATGGCGGACGCAGCCAGCTCGGGCACAATGGCCTGGAGCTGGCCGCCGTAGCGATCCATTCGCAAATAGGCCATCACCGGAGTGGCCTCGATCATGATGATCGCGGTAAGCAGGCTGAGGGTGCTCATCATGTACACCAGTCCGCCGAAGCTGGTGGGAATCTGGGCCGCATTCTCCGAGCCGAACTGAGGATAGATGGCACCAAAGGAAAGCGCTAAGGCACTGGCGGCCAGAGTATAGAGGACGATGGTTCCGACCGCCACCGCCATCATAAATGTGCTGGCATGGAGCAACCAGTTGGTGAACACCGTGATCATCAACGCGAGAACCAGAAGCGGTATGGTGCCGATCCAGTACTTGCTCCACAACATGGCGCTGGGATCCAGCGGACTGGAGCGGAGCAGCCACATCTGGCGGCCTTCCAGCGAGATGCCTGGAAACACGAACCGCGCCGCCACGGCCGCCAATACGAATCCGGCCAGACCCAGGTTCAGAAACGAAATCATGGTGATCAGCCGGAAGGGCACTTGCTCTCCGGAGTGAAGCGGCAGCGACTTGATGTTGAAGAGATAGACCAGGAGCAGCACCGCCAGGAGAATAAGCTGGCTCCACTGAGTGTTATCACGGAAAAAGAGACGCAGATCCTTGAGGATGAACTCCCGCTTTGACGGTGAGACCGGGCTCAGGATCCCGGCGACCGGTCCCCGGATCACCCGGCGGAGCTTCCGTTCGGCGCCCTCCTGTGCTTTGGAGAAGCCGAGATGGTACAGCCGACGGTGCAACAGCGCTCCCAGAAACACCGCGAGCGGTGCCGCCAGCCAGAGCTTGGCGATCGGCCACGGATCCGCCACCCGGAGCAGCCAGTTCATGATGATGGATGCGGTCCACTCGCTGGGCAGCAACGGACTGGTCGGGGTGCGGAGCACCGCGAGATAGTCCACCAAATTCCTGAAGCCTTCCGGCTGGGCCAGTCGCTCGGGCCGGAGAAAGCGGAGGATCATCAGCACGACGACCATCGCCCCGGTTGCAACCAGACCGAGAAGCTCCCTGGTCCGGCGGGCAGGGAAGACGTTGACCAGAATGAGGGTAAAGGCCGTACCCACCACAGCCGGAAGTACCAGGTAGGGAACGAAGGCCGCGAGCGCCACGATGGGAAAGAGGAACCCTCCGCCGTACACGATCCCGTACGCCGTAAAGATGGGCAGCGCCAGCAACGCCACCATCCAGGAGGAGTGGACCAGCGTCTCCACCAGCTTGGCTGCGTAGAGCCGTGACTGGCTGATCGGTGCCGCCACCAGCAGATCCAGATCCTTGGCCAGGAAGAAGGTCGAGAGCGCGGTAATGATGTTCGAGAGCAGCAGGATGGAGAGAAACGCCAGAAGGATGATTCCGAGCACCTTA